>JBCKWP010000022.1:0-21301 GCA_038922455.1 Methylobacter sp.
GAACGAGTTAACAAATCTCCCCTAACCCCTCTTTTTCAAAGAGAGGGACTGAACGCTTACGGCGTAGGAGATCCGTGCTGCCTTGCATCCAACAGCATTTGGCGAAAGGCGTGGAATACTTTAGTCATCTGCGGTTGTTTGTAGGGAAAGACCTCAACCGGATCGAGGGCATGGATAATCATGCAGCTGTCGATCTCGAAAATCAGCAATTTGCCGTCTGCGGTCTCGCCGCAATCAATGCCCAGATAATCCAGTCCAACCCGGTCGTCAATGGCACGGAAGGCCTCAGCGTGCTTATGGGCAAAACCGCTGTCGAAATCTAGCATAACGTGTTCTTCTTCGGCGCGTTTTTCGGCGCTGTCGGCCATGCCCGCATTCAGGTAATGGATCATCCAGTGTTCGGATATGCCCAGATGACAAATAAAGGGTTTGCCGTCGATTAATACGATGCGGTATTTACGGAACAGGCCATCCTGGCTGCGGTAGTCGATAAAACGGGATACATAAAACTCGCTATGCGGCAGGTTTTGCAGGTAGGCGGCAAGCGCAGTTGGTGTGTCTATTTTGTCCAGATCTTTACCCGCATGGGAATCGACGGGGCGGACAATTATCGGGAAATCACTGTGTTCAAGGATAGCGCTAAGCGGCAGTTCGCCATCGGCGAGGTGTTGTAAAGCTTGCCGGGCTATGCGCAGGGTGACTGGCATCGCTATCCCCGGAGCGGATAAGAGCAATGCGCAGGCTTGGTCACGCGACATTAAGGCAATACGCTTAGGCTTGTTCAGCACCGGCTTAGACCATGAGGCCAAGGCGGTATCGATGGCTTTTAACAGTGGCATATTTTGATCGGATTGGGCAATGGCAACGAACAGCACGTCGTGATCCGGGAGTTTGGCCGGTAAAGGCTGGTGCTGAGTCACATAGACGATGTCGAGGGCGACATCGGAATCTTCCAGCAAAAATTCCACCGGGGTGTTCGCCATCAAGTCGCCTGCGACCATGATCGCCAGCAGCCGGATAGTAACGGCGTCGGCGGCGCTGGGGATGGCGTAACTTTGTTGGCTGGCGATAGCCTGGGCTTGCATAGTCATGGCCAAGTCGCGATTGCCCCTGAGCTGCAACACCGTGGACAAGTCCATCAGGGCATGGCCGCCGGTCTCGGTTTCGGCGCGTTCGACTAATTGCGCACCCAAGGGGGCGAGGTCTTGGCCTGAGTAGGCCATCCGCATCAGCTTTGTTAGGCCGATCAGCGGTTCGATAGGTTCATTGGTGGGCATTATTGTTCCTAATTGACATCCACGAAATAAGTTGAACAATCGTAGGAGCGGCTTTAGCCGCGATTGGTCGCGGCTAAAGCTTCGATCGATCGCGGCTAAAGCCGCTCCTACGGGTATTTTGTTTGTTACCGTTAACTTGCTCAAGTTATTTCGCGTACGTTCCTAAGTGTGTGCCGTTTGGTCTGCACCTAACATCAGCGTGGCATCGATCAAGGCGTCAATGTCGCTGGCGGTGGTGCGGTGATTGACGATGGCGGCGCGAATGGCTAACTGGCCGTTGATGGTGGTGGTTGACGGTGCGGCAAGGCCCGATTCCTGTAGGGCGACGACCAGGGCGGCATTGACTCGGTTGGCATCCGGGCTGCGATAGCGGAAGCAGACGATATTCAGTGCCACGGGCGCGAGCAGTTCCAGTTGCGGTTCGGCTTCGATACGCCGCTTCATGTATTGAGCCAGTGCGCAGGTGTTTGAAATCACCTGGCCTAATTTTTCGGCACCGTAAACTTTGAGGGTGAACCAGATTTTGAGCGCCCTAAAACCACGCGAAAGATCCGGGCCGAAGTCGCACGGCCACGGCGAACCGGCGGCCATGCCGGAAGATTCCCGGTTCAGGTAGTCGGCGGAGCTGGCAAAGGTGCGAAGCTGCAACTCGCTGTCGCGCACTAATATAAATCCCGCATCATAGGGGACTTGTCCCCATTTATGGAAATCGAAAGCAATGGAATCGGCGCGCTCGATGCCTTGCAGGCGCGGTGCCAGATCGGGCGCGAGCATGGCCAGTGCGCCGTATGCGCCATCGACATGGAACCAGATATTTTCGCGTCGGCAAAGTTCGGCGATAGCCTGAAGGTTGTCAATGGCGCCAACGCCTACGGTGCCCACGGTTCCGGCAATGAAAAACGGCGTCATCCCGGCTTTTTTGTCATTGCTAATGGCGAGCTCCAGCGCCGCCATATCCATTTGATGCTGCTCGTTGACAGCGATCTTGCGTAATGCGTCGCTACCAAAACCGGCAATGTCCATGGCTTGGGCTATGCTGACATGGGCGCTGGCCGCCGTATAGGCGGTCAATTTCGAGTCATTGTTGGCAAGGCCTTTATGACGCACCTCGGCACCTAGCCGGGCGGTGCGTGCAATCAGGACGCCAATCAGGTTGGCCATCGAGGTGCCGGTCACCAACAGGCCGCTGGCGGTTTCTGGGAACTTAAATAGTTGCCGAGTCCATTGGACTACCTGCCGCTCGATTTCGATGGGGGACTGATCGCGTCCGCCGAGATTGGCGTTCAGTCCGCCTGCCAACATCTCCGCCAACATGCCAACGGGGGTTCCGCCGCCATGAACCCAGCCCATAAAGCCCGGATGGGAGTTGCCTAAAGCGTAGGGGAGTACGTCTTTCATGAACAGTTCATGCGCTTTCGCCAGATCATGTTGCCCGTCATCCAGCGCTTGTCGGAATGAGTCCCGTACTTCTTTTGGCATGGGTTGCCAGACCGGCTGATCGCGCAGCTGTTCGAGATAGTCGAGCATGTCGTCCAGCATTCGATGGCCTTGTGAGCGAAAGGCATTCCAATCGGATGGGTCTAATGTGTCTTTGGCAGTTTCCAGCATGGTCATGTGATTTGTAGTGGGTAACTCTAATTTAGGAACGAGTACGAAATAAGTTGAGCAACTGTAGGAGCGGCTTTAGCCGCGATTGATCGCGGCTAAAGCCGCTCCTACGTAAGCATTCAGTCCCCCTCTTTTTCAAAGGGGGAGGTGAACGCTTACGCTCAAGTTATTTTGTGTATAGCTATCCAGATAAGTTTTATCCTGCAACCGTAGGGCGTGCCGCGCGCGCCTTAACTCTAAGGCGCGCGCGGCACGCCCTACAAGATGTCCTTATGCAGGGAAACAGCCGTGAGAGAACAAAACTTTTCTGGACAACTATATGTTCCTTAAAGATAGTTAAACAATGATAATTTTTTTACCTGGGCAAAGGCCTGCTGTGCCGCCTGCAATGATACCGTTTGCTGAGTAAATCTGCTGATGGCCTCTGCATAGTCAAGATCCTCTGTTTGCGAGAGGACTGTGTTTATATTGAGAACAAAATCCGCGTTATTTCCTTCCTGGTTGTCCAACACATTCAAGCGGGTTCCCACTGATGCTCGTACTGTCAGCATTTTATCCAATGATTTGGAAATATCGTCAAGAGATGCTGAATTTGGAGTGTCATTTCTCAGATCGGTAGCAAATTTGTCAATCGCTTCAAAAATATTGGTGATGGCTCCGGGCACAGGCACGGTTGCGGGTAGTGGCCCCGTAGGCACTCCGAAAGCATTAGTACCGTAATCGCCGTCGGCAATTTGCCGGGTTGAACCTATCTGAATAGCACGCTGCTTTGAATCTCCCGCATAGCTATAACCGCCACCAGAGGTGTTTTTACTGAAGGGTTGAGTCGCGCTTCTAAATCCGGCAAACAAATACTCGCCATTGGCATTTCTGGTATTGGCGAGGCCAAGCAATTGCTGGTTAAGTTCTTCCATCTCCACAGCGATAGCCGTCCGGTCACTTTGCGAATTGGTGGCATTCAAGCCCCGAACGCCCAGCTCATTAACTCTTTGCAATATATCGGTTGCACCCTGCAACACGCTATCTTCCAGAGTAAGCCGTTGTCTGGCGGTATTGATGTTGCTCTGGTATTGTTCCGTCTGCTTGATGCTTTGCTTGAAATCAATGATGCGCGCCGCCGCCGCAGGATCATCAGCAGACGTTATAAGCTTTTTGCCCGTAGACAATTGCATCTGCGTCTGATTTAACCTTGACTGCTGATTAAGCATTGAATTAACGGACGTCTGTTGCGCCCATGACGTTGAAATTCGCATAATAATAGCCTATCGGATAGCCCCAATTAAGGTGTCGAATAATGACCTGGCAACAGCAATTGCCTGAGCCGCAGCCTGATAGGACTGTTGAAATTTGATCAGGTTTGCGGCCTCTTCATCCAGGTTAACGCCTGCCAGACTTTCTTGGGTCTGTTTTGCCTGGTTGAATAAGGCTTCCTGAGCGGAGCTGCTAATGTTTGCCGAGCGCGTTGAGGTGCCAACCTTCGCGACCAGCTGGCCATAAGCGTCACTAAAAGTGGCCTTGCCATTCAGCAAAACAGCTTGTTTTTCAAGATCGGCCAACTTTAAAGCGACGGTATTATTACCCGGTTCGCCGGTAGCACCGGCGGCAGCAATTTTCGAAGGATCGGCAATAATCAACGCTGACATTGTCATTTTTTTGGCGGCTTCAAAGGTGGGTCTGATCAGAAAGCTTGATGATTGACCTCCTGTTGGCGGATTCAATTCAGTAATGGTCATGCCCTCAACACTAGTCGGAATTCCTGGAAAGGTTCCTGGTAGAGGAATATCTTTATTATCGCTCAACCGCGTCAATGAATAAGCTGTACCGCTATAATCCAACCGATAATCACTGGGCTTTAAATTGCCGGTATCGGCTGGGTTATAAACTGCGGTAACGCTGCCTGTACTGCCAGGTGCCGGGACGACAGGCACAGCTCCCAACCCAAACATGTCACCCCCCACGACTCCGCCTAAATCGAATCCTGCTTTATGCACCGCGTTAAATTGAACAGCAAACCCAGCCGCCAACAAGCCCAGTTGCTGCTGAGCAGGATCCAGCACTTCATCGCGAAATTTAAGCGCCCCGGACAGTTCTCCACCGGTAATTTGTTTGCTGATATTCTGCCCTCCCATAAAAACATCTTGATGAGACGCATCGGCGCTTGATCCTACCAACGACAGTTTGGTCGCATTGACGCCCAATACCAAAGACTGCCCTTGACCAATAAACACGCTGATCGACCCGTCCTGCTGAGCGATCGTGGAAATGCCTACTTTTTCTGCCATTTTAGCCAGTAGCGCGTCACGCTGATCGAGCAGATCATTAGGCAAGCCGCTGGCTGCGCCACTTGAACCAGTTATAATTTTACTGTTCAGGGTAGCAATGCTCTCGGCAAATGAATTGATATCATTAACGGTTGCCTGCATTTGCTTATTGGTCTGCTTACGTAAATCTTCAAACCGGGTCGACAGCGTATTGAATTGCTGCGTTAAAGACCCCGCTTCTGAGGTCATGACCTGCCTGGCAGGTAAGGACGTAGGATCATTAGCAACTTCATTGACCGCATTAAAGAACGTCTTCAGAGCCGATGACAAGCCAGTCGCTTCATTGGCGACCATATTGTCCACCTGAGACGCTAGCGTGGACAGCGTCTTGGTTTCTGCAAATGCCGAGGTGCTGGAGATCAGTTGCTTGGTAATAAACTGATCATAACTGCGGGAAACTGTTGCAATATTCACCCCCTGACCGATATAGCCGGTGCCGGTAAAGTGTGCAGGCTGGGTGCTAAGTTCCACGCGCTGACGGCTGTAGCCCTCAGTATTGACATTGGCAATATTATGACTGGTGGTATCCAATGAACGTTGGAAGGCCATAAGCCCTGACAATGCTGTTCCTAAAATTCCGGTCATAATCTTATCCTTGTGGTGCGAAAAACAAATTCCTTTAGGTGGGCTGTCAATAGTTGACAGACCTCAACGCTATCCTTTTCGGCTTGAAAAATGGGCCTCATTAAGAGACTTTGACGGGGGGTCATGTCGGCCTCAGCCATTTGCTGATAAATGCTCATGACTTTATTGGCATAGTTGGGATCGGTTGCATAACCGGCCCGTTGCAATTCATGCAAATAGCGGCCCCCATTGCCCACCTGTTTTAACGCATCTTGATAGCGTGGATTACTTTTTATAAAGTCTACATAATCCCGGAAACTTTCCTGAAAGGAAGCGTAGACTCTAAATCCTGCGTTCACTTTTTTAACGACGCCCTGTTCAAATTCCAGCGTAGACACCTGAGCCTGTTTGCCCAGCCAAGCTTTATTGGCCTTGATATTAAACAAATTAAAGCTATTACTGCCATTGCCATCTTTTATTAGCGAACGCCCCCAACCTGTCTCCAACGCCGCCTGCGCCAAAATAACCTTAGGTTCCACGCCCAATTCCTTCGCTGCCTGTTCAGCATAAGGCTGCAACTGCCGGACAAAATCTTCTGCTGATTGTATCGGCAGGGCGTGAGCATTCTTTAGCGGAATTTCAGTCATGTCATTAAGCGGACGACGGTCATGAAGGTAAGCATTGATAATAGCCTGGCTACCCTCGGTATCGGTATCAACTTGCCTGTCAACGTTGCTGTCAACCGGTTTTCCAAGCGCATGAGGATAGGGCGAGATGATTTTTTGGATACCGGACGAGCTGTTCAGATAATCTTCAATCCCCCGTTTTTCATGATCAAGCTGATTTTTATCTGGCTGATCATGACTCAGCTGCTTAACAATTAAATCGGCAAGACCAACGCCAGGTTTACCGGATAAATGCACCGCCAACTGCTGATCATACATATCACTATAAAATTTACTCTGGTCATTATCCATAATGCCATCCGCCAGTTTTGCGGCACGCATACCTTTTAGTACATTGCTTAAAAAAATAGCTTCAAATTGCTTGGCAACTTCTTTCAATGCTTCAGGCGAATCGTTTCTGGCCTGGTTTTTTAGCTTAGCCAGGCCATTAAAGTCGGTATAAACATCAGCATTTTGTACGTTTAACATAGCCGCCTCCGACTAGATCACAATTAACTCGGCACGCAAAGCGCCCGCTGCTTTAAGCGCTTCAAGAATAGCCACTAAATCACTTGGCGAAGCCCCTACATTATTGACTGCCTTGACAATTTCATCCAGAGACACACCGGCGTTGAACACAAACATGTGGTTTTTTTCTTCTTCAACCTTGATATCAGATTTCGGAACAACGGCTGTTTGGCCACTGGAAAATGGAGCGGGTTGACTGACTTGCGGATTTTCACTGATGGTCACGGTT
The DNA here is from genome assembly GCA_038922455.1 of Methylobacter sp. Taxonomy (GTDB): domain Bacteria; phylum Pseudomonadota; class Gammaproteobacteria; order Methylococcales; family Methylomonadaceae; genus Methylobacter_A. Next base: position 7,193 of record JBCKWP010000022.1, read on the forward strand.
AAACTGCCATGAGTGACCGCTGCAGGCTGAACCCTGACTTTACTGTTGATAACAACCGTTCCGGTACGCGAGTTGACAATAATACGCGCGGGGGCATCATCAGGGGCAACGCTAATATTTTCGACGATTGCCACAAACGATACTTTTTGCCCCGCGTCCTTGGGCGCCTTAACGCTGACCGAGGTGGCATCAATCGGCTTTGCCGTATGGGCGCCCAATAGGTTGTTAATGGATTCTGCCATGCGATTGGCGGTCGTAAAATCCGAGGTGTGTAGATTAAAAATCAAGCTATCGCCTTCGGCAAAAGGCGTGCTGACCGTGCGTTCAACGGTTGCGCCGTTAGGAATGCGGCCAACGCTGGGATTATTGACGGTAATGCTGGATCCATCCTGACCTGAAGCGCTCAAGCCGTTGACAATAAGGCTACCCTGAGCGACGGCATAAACCTGTCCATCGGCACCTTTCAGTGGACTCATTAATAACGTCCCGCCCCGTAAGCTCTTGGCATCACCAATAGAAGAAACAGTCACATCAATGGTCTGACCCGGTTTGGCAAATGCCGGTAGTTCCGACTGAATGGCGACGGCCGCGATATTTTTTGATTTAGGATCAATTCCAGGCGGCAAGGTCAGCCCGAAACGCCCCAGCATACTGCTTAAGGTTTGCCCGGTAAATTTGTTTTTATCCCCTGACGAGCTCAGGCCGACCACTAGACCATAGCCCACCAACTGATTGGTACGCACCCCCTGCACGGAGGCAATATCCTTTATGCGTTCGGCATAAACTAAACTGCTGCAGGGCAGCATCAGTATAAGCAGAAAAATAAAACGCTGGTGTGTTGTATTCATACTCAATCCTTCACTTATAAGGGAAACCACGGACTATAGATAATCCTTGAAAGCCAGCCCATCTTGCTGGCATCGGCCATTGCACCCTCGCCTATGTACATAATGGTCGCATCAGCCACTTTATCTGAAAAAATGGTATTATCCGGGTTTATATCTACAGGCCTGACAATGCCTGATAATCTAATGTATTCATCACCCTGGTTCAGGGTCACTCTTTTTTCGCCGCGCACCTTTAAATTGCCATTAGGCAGTTGCTCAACTACCGTTACAGAAATGTCGCCGATCAAACTATTACTTTGCGCAGCGTTACCTTGCCCATTAAATTCTTTTTTTGATTCCATTTCGGTTTTAATATCGTTACCAGTCAGGACTGATGCCGCCACACCGAACAACGACGGAATTTTAACTGATATGTCATTCTCTTTATTGGCTCTAAGATCGCCTATCTTTCTTGCCTGGGTGAGCTCGTTGAATCTAATAGTCAGAATATCCCCGACTCTCATTGCCTTGTTGTCCTCAAACAGGCGCATATCGTAACCGGCCTGATAGATTGATCCACTATTCTGGATCGGAGGCATCAAGCTTGCAGGTTGCACCGGCGCAAAATCAGGATCTCTGGGTGGTATGGGTGTACAAGCCGCCAATAGTAATAGCAGAAAACCTATGCAAGCAAATTTTTGCGTCATCATGCCGTCACCTCGCTATAGTTGTTGCGTAACAAAGGACAGCATCTGATCGGTCGTTGAAATCGCCTTGGAATTCATTTCATAAGCCCGTTGCGCTTCAATCATATTAACCAGTTCTTCAACCACATTGACGTTGGACGTTTCCAAAGAGCCTTGATTCAAGGAACCGAATTCTGCTTGGCCCGGTATTCCAACGATGGGTGTACCACTGGCTGCGGATTCCCTGTAAAGGTTGTCGCCTACTGCCTCCAAACCCGCAGGATTGATAAAGTTAGCCGTCTCAATTTGTCCCAACTGCTGGGGCGCGGCATTTCCAGGCAGTAAAGCGGATACCGTACCGTCGGTGCCAATAGTGACACTGAGAGCATCTTGCGGCACCGTAATCGCCGGATTCAAGGTCAAACCGCTTGAAGTCACCAGTTGACCCGTTGAATCCAGTTTTAATGAACCATCCCGGGTATAGTTGATATCGCCATTCGGCGTTAAAATTTGCAGAAACCCGCGGCCATTAATCGCCACATCCAGTGCATTACCTGTTTGTTGAACATTGCCCTGGGTATGGATTTTTTCAGTTGCAATGGTTCTGACCCCGGTTCCTAACTGCAACCCTGTCGGTAATTGGGTGTTTTGAGTGGCTTGTGCGCCGACCTGGCGAATATTCTGATACATAAGATCGTCAAACATGGCTCGATCTTTTTTGAAACCGGTCGTATTGACGTTCGCCAGATTATTGGCAATAACTGCCATACGTGTTTGCTGGGCATCCAGACCGGTTTTAGCTACCCATAATGCGCGTTCTGTCATAATAAATTCCTTAGTGTCATTTTTTTGTCTTACTTATATCTAAAGCATCGTTTATGCCATTTGCATCAATCTGGCGCTCGCTCCGGCGTTTTCATCCACATTTTTCATCACCTTGGTTTGCAACTCAAAATTTCTTGCCAATTCAATCATGTCTACCATGGCGTTAATCGGATTAACATTACTGGCTTCCAAAACGCCCGCCGCCAATTTGACATTAGCGTCGGCTGTCAACGGTTGCCCATCTTTAGTATGCAGCAAACCGTCATTAAGCTTTTCCAGATTAGCCACTGCCGGATTGACCAATTTAATCCGGTCAACCTCTAGCAGAGTGGTCGCATTACCCGCGCCCAGTGGAATAATGCTGATAGTGCCGTCACCGCCTATCGTCAGCTTTTCTGAAGGCGGAATGCTAATAGGTCCGCCCTGCCCCAACACCTGCAAACCGGAGCCGGTTTGCAATAGACCTTCCGGCGTAACCCGTAAATCACCGGCACGGGTATAGGCTTCTTTGCCATCTGCACCCTGAACGGCTATAAAACCGTCACCATTAATAGCAACATCCAGATCACGTCCTGTCGTCTGCATGGCGCCCTGGGAAAGATCAGTTCCCGGTCTTTCGGTCATGGCATAAACCCGGGTAGGGTAGCCTGCGCCAAACACCGGTTGACTTCGAAACTGTTCCAGATCGGATTTGAAACCGGTGGTTTGCGTATTCGCCAAATTATTGGCGTTTGCCGTTTGCGCCAACAACGTCTGTTTGGCCCCGCTCATTGCAATGTAGAGACTACGATCCATAACGGCTCTCCTACGTCAAGATTTAACGGATATTAAGAATCGTTTGTACGATGCTGTTTTCAGTCGAAATCGTCTGCGAGTTGGCTTGATAGGCTTGCTGGGCAATAATAAGATTGACCAATTGTTTAGATAAATCAACATTGGATTGCTCCAGTGCGCCCGACTGAATCAGGCCGAAGTTACCTGCTCCCGGTTCCCCGGGAATAGGCGCTCCTGAAGCCGTGCTTTGCCCCCAGCTGGTATCACCTAATTTTGTTAAGCCCTGAGGGTTGGCAAATCGCGTTAAAGCCACTTTGCCTAATGGCGTTGAACCGCCATTGCTGAAACGAGCAAAAATAATCCCTTGATCATCAATAGCAATACCCGTTAATTTACCGGCCGCTAAGCCATTTTGCTTTAACGCATCAACGCTGAAGGCTCCAGATAAATGGGTGGAACCGGTGTAGTTCATGTTAATTTTTACAGGTCCCGCCGATGTTCCGGTCACATAGTCATCTAGCTGCACTTGTCCATTATCGGGATCGGTTAACTTCCCAGTTGAATCGAAAGTCAATGTTGCTGGTGTTCCTAGTGGTATTTCTGTTGTTATTCCTGTATTCACCGATACAGGATTTGCCGGATCATCAGTAATGTAATGGTGCGCCTTCCAGCTTCTTGTTGACCCCGTAGTCGCACCTGCCACAAAATAAGTCGTCAACTTATGTGATACGCCTAATGAATCATAAATGGTTGCCGACGTTTGTTTGGTATAGGTAGTTGAGTCTAATGGCTTAAAGTCAGTGGCAGTGGCAATTGCTGGACTGTTGGCATCCAGGTTGACGCTTAAATCAACCTTTGTCGTAGAAACCGGGAGACCCGCACCGGTATTGAGCGAAACGCTTGTCAATACCCCGACACTAAACCCGTCAGCAGCCGTTGTGCCATTGGGCTTATACGCCAGTAAAGCCTGTCCCTGCGTATTGGTCACAATACCATCCTGGTTTACCCTAAATGCCCCAGCGCGGCTATAAACAAGAGAATTAAGATCCGTTGGATTAGCCGCCAAGGTAAAGAAGCCTTCGCCATTGATGGCCATATCCAGACTGTTGCCAGTCATATCCAGGTTTCCCTGAGTAAACTGTTGGGCAACTTCCGAGATTCTAACGCCCGATCCTGGCTGAGTTTTACTGACACCGCCAATACTGCTGGCATAAACATCGACAAATTCAGAGCGCGATTCTTTAAAGCCAGTCGTGTTAGCGTTGGCAATATTATTGCCGGTTACGGATAAATTATTGGCGGCGGCATTTAATCCGCTTAATGCTGTTGAAAAACCCATGTCAATGCTCCTGATCTATAGAATTTGTTTTATCTGGTTAAAATTGACCGCGCCCAAACCGGCTAAATTGACCTGCAAGCCATTTTTACCGTTGGCCATGGATACGCTTTCAACACGCGTTTGAATGTCCGGCTGCAATATTGTATTGATACCCTCTATGCTAGCTTCAACCTGAACTTTATAAACCCCCGGGTGGGCAAGATTACCCTGGTCATTCATACCATCCCAGACGAAAGGCACCGCCCCTGCCGAGTGTGCACCCAGGCTCTTGGTGCCAATAACATCCCCGGTTACTGAGTCCAGTATTTTTAAAGTCACCTTGGAAGAACTGGCCGGAAGATCAACAGTGCCTTTAATTTCACCACCTGCCGCCAAGAGCCCTTGTTCAGAGGGTACAGACACCATGCGCCCCACCAGACTGGCAGCTTGTAATGCCTGATCGGAACCGATTGAGGTAGCAAAATCCTTAAAAGACTGCTGTAAATCCTGAATTCCGGAAACTGTGCCAAATTGCGCCATTTGTGAGAGAAACTCACCATTTTGCATGGGTTTGGTTGGATCCTGATGGGTCATCTGAGTGGTCATTAATTTTAAAAACTGATCTTGTCCCAAGCTGGTTTTTTTAGGTGCTGCAGTGCCACTCGTTGACACGCCCAAAGCTTTATAAGCATCGATACTATTCATTTTTTACTGCCCCATTTTTAAAGTTTGTAGAATCAATTGCTTTGCCGTATTCAACACTTCCACATTATTTTGATAGGAGCGTGATGCCGACATCATATTGGCCATCTCCTCTACCGTATTGACGTTGGATTTATAGATATAGCCGGCTTTATCCGCCATCGGATGATTCGGCGCATACTCCATAACCGGAGGCGCTTGACTCTCGACCACGCCCAACACCTTCACCTTGCTGGCGGCATCCTGACTATTCAGGATGCCTTTTAATTCGGCGGCAAACACCGGTTGTCTGGATTTGTAAACCCCCCCGGCACTGCTGCTGATACTATTGGCATTGGAAATATTGCTTGCGACCAGATTGAGTCTTAACGACTGGGCACTCATAGCGCTGCCGGCAATATCAAATATACTAAAAGAAGACATAGCTATTGCCCCCTCAGGGCCATCATCAACCCGGAAAATTTGTTACCGGTAAACTGCAAACTGGCCTGATACTGCACTGCATTTTCGGCGTACTTGGCTTGTTCGACATTAGCTTCGACGGTATTCCCATCCAATGAAACCTGGTTGGGGTTGCGGTACATCAGCCTAGACTCCAATAATTGTTGAGGTGCAAAATGTCCCGCTTGGGTGCGCTCCAACGCTGTCGCTTTCGGCATGTTTTGTTTTAGAATGGATTTAAAATCCAGATCACGGGCTTTATAGCCCGGTGTATCTGCATTTGCCAGATTAGCGGCAAGCACTTCGCCGCGTCTTTCCCGCAGGGCCAAAGCCTGCGGATGAATGCCAAGTGCTTGGTCAAAATTAATAGCCATAATCAAAATTCCTTGCTGGTCTGAAAGCCCCAACTTTAGGGGCTTGTCAATATTTGACAGCCCTGTTCTCGCCGGGCTATTCTTTTTATCCCAACGGATGCGGTTGGGTGCGGATTGAAGCGGTACAAAAACATAAAGCACAACACATGCCATAACACGCTACGATTAATAGAAAACCGATTTAACCCCCTACTGCACGCCCTATCACAGGAAAACAGGACTAAACGCTAGTTCAGTAAAACATGATACGGATAGAGCAATGTGTCAATAAATTGGCTAAATACTAAAGCGAACCGTCTGTACCTTGTTTTATAAAGATGGCACAGATCATGCCTACATTGTGTTGTATTAAGTCAAAAAATCGGTATGAACTAATGATTAAAAATAGTCTTGTTATGTTGACGCTGGCCCTGGGGGTTTTTACGCCAAGCTATGCGGAACAAAAATTCCAGTCACTCGACTCTATTTATGAGCTTGTTAAAGACACTGTTGCGCGAAATATAAGCCCCTCTGCTGAATACGAAATCAGCGTGCTTCCCCTCGACAGCCAATTAAAACTGCCGGAATGTATCGAAGCGCTGGAAGCCTTTACAACAACCGACTCAATCAAGGCTGGCAGAACGGCAATAGGCGTACGCTGCAACGCAGAAAAAAAATGGTCAATTTTCACTGTCGCCGTTATTAAAGTTTATGAAGCCGTCATTGTGCTGTCTCGACCTGTACAACGAGGCGAAATTATTACCAGAGAACACCTTGCTATTGAAAAAAGAGACGTATCCAAACTCCGAGGGGATTTTGCTACTCAGCTTGAACAGATTGAAAATAAACAGGCTGCACGTGACACACCGGCAGGTGCTACCCTGAGTTTAAGAGGTTTTATCGAACCCAGGCTCATCAAACGTGGAGACAAAATTATTATTAGCGTCATACAACCCGCTTTTACTATTCGAATGAATGGGATTGCGATGATGGATGGCACAAAAAACCAACTCATCCGGATTAAAAACGAGAACTCAGGACGTATTATTAACGCAACAGTTATCGAATCTGGCTTGGTCTCGGTTAAATGAATTAAGGGGTTTAACGGCTTGTAAGTAGGTGTCCTAGCTGTTTTAACAAAACCCTGATGTAGGAGCGGCTTTAGTTGCGGTAATCGCGGCTAAAGCCGCTCCTACAGAGTGTTAAACAACTTTTGATTAACTCCCCTTTCTTTAGCTTGGGATAGGGGTTGCGGCGCAGTGGAATGGAAAACCGAGTTAGCATCTTCGATGATGCGTATTTCAAAGCATGATAATTGCAATCCATTTTCCGTTCGTGGTGGATTATGTGATTTGTCATTAATCACCCTTGAAAACGCTATAATTCCAGCAGAATTTCTGTAGGCCGCTCTTCCTCAGTGAGCATCTGGTTGCGGTGCAATCTCGATATTCAGAGATTCACCAGCGGGTGTTTTCGTTATTGGCACGGCCATGTTGTTAACATGCGTGGCTGATTGGGTTCCCTCTCCCTGAAGAACCTGTTGCTCGGCTTTTTTATTCATAACGATAATGGAAATTCGCCTGTTCATCGGATCATTGAGATCGGCCGGATTATAGGGAATACTGACTGATAACCCAGTAACTCTCAGGATTTTTTCTTCTGGAAGTCCACCCTGATTCAATTGATATCTGGCCGCATTGGCACGATCACTGGAAAGCTCCCAATTGCTGTAGCCCGTTCGGTTAGCCGGAAAAGGCCTGGCATCGGTATGTCCATTGATGGTTATCTTGTTGGGTAAGCTGTTAATAACAGGCGCCAGCTCTCTTAAAATTAACCGGATCTCGGGATTGGTTTCCGAACTGGCCAATTTGAACATCGGCATGTTCTTGTTATCAATGATTTGAATACGTAAACCTTCTGGTGTTGTTTCAAGCTTGATTTGATCCTTGACTTCGGACAATTTAGAATTTGCGTCTATCATGTCTTGAATTTTTTCCTTCAGCATTTCCAGCTGCATCAGATCATGTTTCTCTGCTTGCTGGTCAATTTCGGTGGGCTCAATCTCATCAAGCGTAGGCATCTGCCCCTTATCAACTAGTGAAGCCTCATAGGGGTCTTGAAAATACTCAGAAATGCCTTTACGGGTTTTTTCATCAGTTGATCCTAATAGCCACATCAGTAGAAAAAAGGCCATCATGGCGGTAACAAAATCAGCGTAAGCCAGTTTCCAGGCGCCGCCATGATGAGCATGACCTTTATTTTTTTTTATTTTTTTAATAATGACCGGTTGTTCTGCCATTTTTAAACCTTACCTTTACTGGCTTTCAGCTGCTCGTCCAATTCAGAGAAGCTGGGGCGCATATTGGCAGGGATCATAGCTCGCATATATTCTACAGTCATCGTGGGCGATACACTTTTCGCGCAACTCAGTAGACCTTTTTGAGCACATTTAAAAGCATTGCCAGACGCTTCCAAGCGTTCTTCCATTACGTTAGCAACAGGCGAGATAAAGCCATAAGCAAGTAAAATACCCAGAAACGTTCCTACCAGAGCCGCTGCAATCAATTTGCCAAGCTCTGCCGGTGGTAAACCAACCGATTCCATCGTATGCACGACGCCTAGCACCGCTGCGACAATCCCAAAGGCCGGCATGCCATCAGCGACACCTTTAACGGCTCTAATGGGCGCATAACCATCTTCGTGATGAGTTTCGAGCGTCTGATCCATAAGTTCTTCCAACGATCCGACATCAACCCCGGTAACCATTAAACGAAGGTTGTCACGGATAAATTCCAGCAAGTGATGATCCTTGATGATTTTGGGGGTGAAAATGGTATCGATTTGCGGGCCATCGATAATATCTTCCAGCGATAACAAACCTTCCTTGCGTATTTTGATGGCGAGTGCATAAAAAGACAGCAATAATTCAAGATAGTAGGCCTTATCACACGTAGTTACTTTTAACGTGCCAGTGGCCTGCGCAAGAGTGACCTTTATCACTGAAAATGAGTTGCCGCACACAAAAGCGCCCAGAGCGGCACCAATGATTATAACAAATTCGAAGGGTTGAAACAGAACGCCAGGATGTCCCCCACCCCCCATAAATCCGCCCATGATTGCCACAATGAGGATCAAATAACCAACAATAACTAACATAAATTCCTCTGAACTGCCGATTGAATACGGCGAAATAGGTTGAGTGAATCCCGTGAAACTTTAGAGCCTTTTGTTGATTAACACCCATAAATTAGAAATCAATTTAACCTGCCACATCTTTCTGAATTAACGTAATTTTTTCTTAACCTCTTCCAAACTTTTTTTTCGCAACAAAGCCCGCTCAAAGGACTCGCCCGGTTTAGCAAAATCCGATAACGACGTACCCGTCAAACGCGCAATAACAGCCCCCTTTGTTTCCCCTGGCCTCGCCTGACGGTTAATTTCCTCCTCAGTAATTTTCTTTCGTTCTAAAACCTGTGGCTTATCCTTCAATCCAAATTGAAACTGGAAATGCGTTATTGACTTGCCTGATTTTCGCTGGCCGTATTTCACCCACAAATTGGAATGCTCGTTAATTTCTGCAACGGCAGGATCGATGACCCGTTTCTTCAAATCGACCACTCGTTGGTATTTGTCGGCCACCTGGAATTGACGTTTCAGCCATTCAACTTCTATTTCTCTCTCACCTGACGAACTCCATTGCACTAACAATTCATATAAGCGGATGGAATACACACTTTCAAAACGGGCGACATGTTTGAGCTTATACTGGGTAAATTCTCGGGATAACTGGGATAAATACGGAATGATGCCAACCGAGAAACTAAGGACTAGCTTGCCCTCCCCTGGCACATAATCAATACTGCTAATCCATCGTGTTTTACGTTGCGCCACCTGCGGATTTACCGAATCAGGGTCGTCAATTACTACGCTGCGTTCATACAGCTTATCAGTCGCTCTTTTAAGATCCCGGTAGGTATTAGAAAGATTTTCGATCCCCGCCAAATCAGCCATCCCTGAAGCCGACACCTCAAATCGGTAGTTTTCCGATAATTCGGCTTTTGAATCAATTTGTGCAATGCAAGCCAACAAAACCCGTTGCTCGGACAGAGATAACATATAACTGGCTTCCACGACCTTGTTGGACTTTACAACGGTTAAATGGGTAGAATTTTCCAAATCAATATGACGACAAGAAGAATGTAATGTCTAACTATACTCCACCTCAAAAACCAAAACAACGACAAATAAAACAATCTGTCGTCATTCAATTTTAGCCAACCATCAATTTGTCGTTATATGAGATCAATCTGTCCACTTGTAACCATCAATCTGTCGTTGTTAAACCATCAATCTGTCGTTATATCACCATCAATCTGTCGTCATAAGAGCTCTACAGCCCTTACCTAGCAAGGGCTGTAGAGCTCTTAAAAAATATAAAAAAAGAAAAAACTAAAAAAGGGTAGTTGCAACCATCAATATGTCGTCATTTGACATCCTCCCCGCCCTAAAGGGAACAGGGATTCCTGATGTTACTCAGGAGCAGGCGTGTATCACTACTCCCTGCTGGTTTCTGCTGCTGACCCTTTACTACCTGCGTCACTATCCGACCCTGATAAACTTGGGAACAATCTTTGGCATCAGTGAGTCGTATTGCCACCAATAAGGAAACATCCCTACCGGGATGAAGCCAAAGATTAGGAAGGGGTTTGCATCCCCTCCCTAATCCGCGCCCAAGAAAGCAACTTCGCTTGTTGCGGGCGCTTCTTTCGGCCTGAAGGCCGAGGTTTTAAACCAGCAAGGAAGTATTGATAAAAAAGACCAACCGTTCACTGCAGAGGACAAAGCCCATAATAAGGCACTGTCAAAGCAGCGTGTTTCCATTGAACATATCAATCGCCGCTACAAGATTTTCAGGATCGTCAAGGATGTTTATCGGGGTAAGCACAAGAATTACTCCCTGACATGGAATCTAGTGGCCGCCCTTGTCAACTTGCGATATGGCTGTATTTAGGAAAAATAGTCTACTATCGCTCACTAGATATGGCGATAATCGTGCCTGGCTTTAACTACTCCAATAGTGGGTCATAGGCAGTAGCGGCCAGCGCATGAACAAGGAGCAATAATAATATAATATGGTATGGTATTATATTATTTAGTATCATACTACTTCGACAGATTTTCAATTCCCTTATCAATGGCGTCTTTCAGCACATTTAAGCAGAATTTCTGCATACTGTTTGGCGTATGTTCGGCAATGTATTTCAGCTTCAATAGATAAGGTTCAGGCAACCTCACGTTGTAAACCTTGGTCACATCTTCGCGAACGCCCGCCTCTTCCCACGGATAAACTTCTTTTATTTTACGCGCAGGCTTGGCCGTCACCTTTTTTTCGGCTCCATTAAGGAAGGCGTCCAAATCCGCCTCATTTGCATCCGGTTTAACCGGTGGTCTACTTTTTAATTCACTCATCGCCAAATACCTCTTGATAAAGCATTTCCATTTCTTCAACGGCCTTAGTGTCTTTGGGCTTTAATTCTACGACCGCCAAACCGTCTTTTGCCGCTTTCCGGTAAGCGATACGGTCACGGATAGACGCATTGGCAAGATCAAGATTAGGGAAGTCAGCCAACAGTTTACCCGTGTCGTCCGATTCATGGACGGATGGGTTGGTCGATGAGCGGCTGATAATCACCTTCGCTTGCAACCCTGGATTAAAGCCCCTAGCAGTTTCAACCAGTTCATCCATTTGGTTCAATGTCCAGATGTCAAATTGGCTGGGTTGTATCGGAATGTAAACTTTTTCGGTAACGGCCAAAGCGGAGCGTAGTTCAACGGAATCACGGCCGCCGGCATCAATAATGATGTCCTGGTATCGTGTTGCCAGGTCTCTAACTTCTGCCATTAATCCCTTGCCGAATTTCTGCACACAAGCAATCCTCGGTGTCACTTTTTCATCATCCCTGCTTTGAGCCCAATAATTGGCGCTGCCCTGGGGATCGGTGTCGATTAATAAAACATCGCGTCCAGTCAAGGCTCGCATTGCAGCAAGATTGGTGGCCAGCGTTGTCTTGCCAGTTCCGCCCTTTTCACCGCCGATCAAAATAATCATATTATATCATCCTATATCGTATAGTATGGTATGAAATCATATCACACTATTTCAAGTTACTTCATTAGCAGGGAAAGGTTACCCCGCCCTGTTCAATAATCAGTGCTTTCTTCAGTATCGCATGCGCCGATGGGTATGCTCGGTGGAGGCAACGCCAATTTTATTGTAGTAATCGATAGTATCGAGCTACATTTTGGTTTGATCTTGTATAACACGGGCGAGCATGAAGCTAGGCTGTCGAAATCCCCTATTTTTGGTTATAATTTATTTTCCTGATTTATGGACACAGAGACAACACCCAAGCAATGCCCCAACAATCAAAATTGTCACGTAGCCGTGACATCTGGCGAACTAAAGCCATCGAAAGAGCCAATCAAAATCGAGAACACCGAAAAACTCAGCAACGGCACCCAACACAAATAACCGCGCTAAAGCAGCAGTTCAAAAACCTGCAAAAAGCCGCTCATTCGGATAAAAAAACACTTAACGTCAGCCTGTGGGCAAATGATTGAGTTAAGCTCGGCGCATGATGTTCGTGCTGTCTGCGTGTTATTAGTCATACCGGCCGTCGTTTCTTTTCGAAGTGTTCCAAGAATTCTGAGCTTGTTCAATGTACTGACAGGCGTCAGCTTAAGCTGGATTGCGCATTTCACCTCGGTCATCAATGGGTCGCTTCGCTTAGGTCTTGGCCTGCTCAAACAAGTCAAACCGGTCACTGAACCGTGGTTCGCCATCATTGACCCTTCCATCGACATTGGCACCCAAAAAGCCTTGGTGGTGCTACGTGTGCCAATCACCGCCTTATCTTTAAGGGGTTCAGCTATTCAACTGTCAGACTGTGAATGTATCGGCTTAAAAATCAGCGTGCACGTTAACGGCGAAAGCATTTTTAACCAAGCCGGAACGCCTAAGTCCACCATCAAAGATGGCGACTACACCTTGCAAAAAGGCGTCCGGTTAGGGTCTGAAAAAACAACCGGTTGATGTTCCGGTTATCGCAGACATTGGGCATGCGTTGGCGACGGCCCTGAAAAAACAATTTGAAAAGACTGATGCCTATAAACGATTTACCACCTTGACCACCCAAGGCGCCAATCGCTTGCGGCAGACCGAATTGGCGTTTTTGATTCCCCCAAAGCTACGCAGTAAAGGACGTTTCCAGAGCATCGGCAGTTTAGGTAAATGGGCCGATAAGATGCTTGACGTGTTTGCCGTTCCGGGTCGTGCCAAGAAAGGCAGTCTGTTAGCCAAACTGCCGGAGCATTACCGGACTTTCTCCAGCTCAAGTCTTTCATTAAAGGTTTTGCGAACACCGCCAGCGTCGTCTCGCAAGCACTGGAAATCCTTAAAAACAAAGGGCTTGATCAACAACATTACGAACAATGTTGGCGGCTTTCAGTCACGCTGCCCAAAAACTCCAAGGTCAAACAGCAATTACAGCAGTGGTTGCAGCAACACCTGCTTATTCAGCAGCAACTGACAGACCTACCACTCCTGGTTAGCAGTGACATTATCGAGTCACTGTTTGGTAACTTTAAGCCTATTATTGAACGCAGTCCTCAAGCCGATATGAACAGGACAACTTTGTTAATCCCGGCTCTTTGCGGTAATCTGGATGGGTTCGTGATAACCCAAGCCTCAGGCTGGGTGCGGCATTATGATTTGGAAATCTGGGAAAAAGAAAACATCCCTTATACAGTACGTAAAGAACGCCGGGCTTTTTTTGATGTTATTGAAAGCCAAAAAGCGGGAGAAATTTAACTTGGCTAACTTGGCGAATTTCGACAGCCTAGGTTAGGGGAGATTTGTTTAAATAAATCCCCCTCAATCCCCCTTTTACAAAGGGGGAGGTGAACACTTACGATGGGGTTAGGTAACTCGCAATAAATACCCCCACAAATTTTCACCCGAATACCCCTTAAAATTGATGTATTCTTTACTGAAATAATTTCACACAATGGAACGCCAAAGCATGACCGACTTATCAGAACAATATATTGCTACGTGTAAAGATGCGGCGAAAAAATTAACGGGGGCAAAACGGCGGGCATTTCAGGCGAAAGTGTGCATTGAT
>JBCKWP010000023.1:0-21214 GCA_038922455.1 Methylobacter sp.
AATTACTGTCTTTAAGTATCTTTAACTATTTTCTTCAACTGCTCATCCATCGTCACTACCGGCTGCCAAGCCAATAAATCACGGGCTTTAGAACTATCGACCTGCAAAGAACGGCTGCCCATTTAAGCCGGGACAGATGCGAGGCTTAAATGGGAAGCCGGTTAAAGACGCTTTATAGCCGCTTTATAGACTTGGTTACGTTCTCGTTTACCAACAGCAACGACAAGCACTTCAATTTCATCATCATAGACACGATAGACAAGCCTAAAACCAGCACTACGCAATTTTATTTTGTAGCAATCACGCATACCACTTAACCGACTAGGCTCCACTCTTGGTTGCTCAAGTCGTTCTTTAAGTTTTTTCTTGAACTGGATTTTTATAGTTGCGGCTAAATTGTTCCATTCTTTTTCCGCATCTTCGGAAATGCTAAGGCTATAAGTCATCCAGCGTTACCTTTCTTGATGGTTGACCTTCACGTTGTTTAACAATTTCGCCCAGCTCCATATCTTCTAGCTTATCCATCAGCTCTTCATACGCAGCCGCAGGCACAGCGTAAAATACGGGCTCGTTTCTATTGAGGATAGCGACAGGGAACCCGCCACCCTGTTTCATTACGGACATGGGGTTTTTTTTAAGCTCAGAAATACCCGCGCTAACGTCAGCTAAAATTTGGTGCGTGCTCATAATGAACCCTTTTAAATATTGTTTAACAGGTCTCACTGTAGCATAAGTAGCTTTGTTAATCGCAATAAAATGGCTTATTTAATGACACACACCATCACGCCGCAATACCTTCAAAAAAGTAAGCCACAATATCTTAATATCAAACCAAAATGATTGCTTCTGAGCATACTCCACATCCAAAGTGACTTTCTGAGGAATAGGTAATTCATCACGCCCATTGATTTGAGCCATACCGGGTCTTGGTATTTGGCTGAAGGCCGGGCATCTGAGCGGGGATAAAACTTGAGGGCTAAGGTTTGATCATCCCATTCTTCAGGCAACGGCCAGGATAGCTTCAGTTGTTCGGCCAGTTTTAAGATATTTCGAATGCTGCCGACACTGATCTTGGTGCTGGCACTGATTTGCCGAATGGCTAATCCGGCGCTGAAACTCAGCCGGAGTACTTCTCTTAATTTTCGCATTGCTGTTCTCTTCGCTGACATATCGTCTCCACAAAAGGCGGAAATGATAGTCTGGTTTAATAAACAATGCGTTAGATTACATTCTGGCAACTTGAACAGCGATTCTGGCATGTTGAACACTGATTCTGGAAAAACTCCAAAAAGTGTTCAGCTTGAAACCAGAATCAGTGTTCAAATTAAATCAGAATGAGTGTTCAGGTTGGGCCAGAATATGCACATATAGCGCATCAAAATACAATCCAAGTGTTTACTTTACGCCCGCAATGACAGTTTCTTCTGCCATCCTAAACTAAAAAACCCCTGTCATCCTGAACTTGATTCAGGATCTCGCACCCCACCCACCGTTTTAACCAAACCCTGCTGCAAACTATAAGGCGGTAGCCAACCCAACTCGCGGTGTATCTTACTACTATCCACTTGCAGCGACCCTACTAAACGCTCCACTTGATCGGCCTTACCAAACAAAGCACCTGCCAGCTTTAACAAGCCAATAGGCCAAGCAAACACACGAGATGAAACTCCAAGCGCTTTGGCCAAGCCCCTTAGTAAATTAGGCGTAGAAACTGCCTCACCATCACTCACCAAATAAGTATTGCCAGCCGCCTCAGGGTGAGTAGCACAAGTGATTAGCGCATCTACCAAATTACCCACATACACCAAATCACGCTTATTTTTAACACTCGCAAACGGTAACGGAAACCCCAGCGCCACCACGCGTAACATTTGTGCAAAATTGCCTTTAACGCCGGCACCATACACTAATGGCGGCCTAACAATTACTACCTCCAGCCCTGTTTCTGCGGCTACTCGGTGCAACGCCTGCTCGGCCTCCCACTTAGATACACCATAAGCATCTTGCGGATTAGGCTGATCTTGCTCAAAAAATCGTGCATCGCCACTGGTTGCTTCGCCATTTACTTTAATAGAGCTCACATACACCAACCGCTTTACACCACTAGCCGCAGCACAACGCGCCAAGCGCTCAGTGCCAATAGTATTTACAAGGCGAAACTCAGCTAACGGATCATCAGCCGCGTCCGTCATCACATGTACACGGGCCGCTAGGTGAATGACTACATCGCAATTCAATACTGCATCGTGCCAATCGGTGTTGGCATTAATATCACCCACGGCGATATTTTCAACGCCTACGTCTCTAACACCTATTGCTAAATCAAAAACAGTACGAGTAGCACCACGTACAGCAAAGCCACGCGCAACGGCTTCTGCACATAAAGCGTTACCTACAAAACCATTGGCGCCAGTGATTAGTAGTTTTTTCATAGGGCATGACTCCAACAAGAAATTACGCCAATAACTATACCAATCAAGTTTTGGACCACACCGTACGGTTCACATAATCAACATAACTTAAAACTACACGTAATAACTGCTTGGAAACTGGTCCTGCTTCGTAATCCTGTACTGGCTTCATCACGCGATGGGTTCGGTCGTGCTGAGCAATAATCACGCGCACAGCATCCAATACACGCTCTTTTTCCAGGCCACTCATTATCAGCGTACCTTCATCCATACCTTCAGGACGTTCATGTGCGTTGCGGATAGTAATGGCTGGTAGATTAAGCAAAGAAGCCTCTTCAGAAATTGTGCCGCTATCGGATATCACACACAGTGCTTCCATTTGCAACTTAATGTAATCACAAAATCCAAACGGCTTAAGAAACTGAATATGCGGATGGAGCTTACCAAGATCTATGCCATCCAATCGCTTTTTGGTGCGGGGATGTGTGGAAACAATGACGGGAATATCATATTGTTCTGCCAAAGCATTAAGGGTCTCGACCATATTGGCCATATTTTGCGGGCTGTCGATGTTTTCTTCGCGATGCGCACTCACAATAAAAAACTGTTCAGACTTTAGCCCCATACGTTGCAACACATCCGACTGTAAAATCTTCGGCATATAAAAATCTAAAACTTCACGCATATGCGAACCAGTTTTAATAATGGTCTCTGGGCGAATACCCTCAGCAATCAAATAACGGCGAGCATGTTCAGTTAGCACTAAATTGATGTCACTTAAATGATCAAGCACTTTGCGGTTTAACTCTTCTGGTACGCGTTGGTCAAAACAACGATTGCCAGCCTCCATGTGAAACACGGGTATTTTGCGACGCTTAGCTGCAATCACAGCCAAACAAGAATTAGTGTCGCCATATAGCATAATGGCATCAGGATTTTCTAGCTCCATGACCGCGTCAGCCTTTTCAATGACACGCGCAATCGTCTGCGCGGCATTTTCTCCAACAGCCTCTAAAAAATAATCTGGCTTACGAATACTTAAGTCTTCAAAAAACAGTTGATTTAACTCGTAATCATAATTCTGCCCGGTGTGTACCAAAATATGTTGCGTGTGTTGATCGAACTCGGCAATTACTCGGCTCATTTTTATGAGCTCTGGGCGAGTACCCACAATAGTCATCACCTTAAGCATTTAATTCTTCCTTGATAAAATCCAGTTTCAATAATAACGCCTTGACCTGCTCTACATTCAGCCGATTAGTATTGTGCGAAGTGTAATCTTCGGAATGCGAAATTTTCTCCTCACCCTCGCTAAAGTACTGAGCGTAATTGAGATCGCGATTATCCGCCGGAATACGGTAATAGCCACCCATGTCTTGCGCATGCGCCATCTCTTCGCGCGAGATCAGCGACTCATATAACTTCTCACCATGGCGCGTGCCTATGATTCGTGCCTCTTCCTTGCTGCCAAACAGCTCAGTGAGAGCCTGGGCCAGGTCTGCCACGGTTGAAGCTGGTGCCTTCTGCACAAAAATGTCACCCTGCTGACCATGCTCATAGGCATACAGTACGAGGTCTACGGAATCTTCCAGCGACATCAAGAAGCGTGTCATGTTGGGATCAGTGACAGTAAGCGCTTTACCTTCTTTAATCTGCGAAACAAACAAGGGTATAACAGAGCCACGCGAAGCCATCACATTGCCGTAACGCGTCGCGCAAAATACGGTCTCACCTTCACTCTGCATACGTGACTTTGCCACCATCAATTTCTCTGCCATCGCTTTGGAAATACCCATCGCATTGATCGGATATACCGCTTTATCCGTGCTGAGTACTATCAACCGCTTTACACCATTAGCGGTTGCCGCGTTCATCACATTTTCTGTGCCGATGATATTTGTACGCACCGCTTCCATCGGATAAAACTCGCAGGAAGGCACCTGTTTTAGAGCGGCCGCATGGAACACATAATCCACACCCTTCATCGCCTGGTAAGTGCTGTCATAGTCACGAACATCACCAATGTAAAATTTGAGCTTGGGATTGTTCAGCGCGATGCGCATCTCCTCCTGCTTTTTTTCATCGCGGCTAAAGATGCGGATTTCGCTCACATCGGTCGACAGGAATCGCTTTAGTACGGTATTCCCGAATGATCCAGTCCCGCCAGTAATCATCAATACTTTGTTTTCGAACATAATTGATTTCCAGTTTTATTTATATGCATGCATCAATTTGATTAACTCAGGCCACGATGGCGCCACGTAACCCGTTGCCTGTTGGAAGCGCGTTGCATCGAGCGACCGGTCGATGGCTACTGCGTCATCAGGAGTGATTTCTATAGGCTTCTCATAACTATCCGCCACAAGGCGTAATAAATCATACTTAGAGATAGGCTGGGCTGCGACATGATACAAGCCAGATAACTCAGGCCTTGGAATCACGACATCCCGAATAAGTCGAGCCAATTCTACCGTAGGCAAGCCGGAAAAAATTGCTCGCCTGTAACCTTTGCACTTATCTTGCTGAGACAGAAACCAATCCACCAAACCATGCGCACTCTGCAACTCGTGTCCGATAATGGATGTGCGTAGTGTAACCGTATGCGAATAGCCAACCTCACCCAGAAACTTTGATTTGCCATATAAATCTGTTGCATCAGATGGGTCAGTTTCACTGTATTTCCCTTTTTCGCCTGAAAATACGCAATCCGTGCTCATGTGCACCAAACGTGCGTTCGACAACTCACACAACCTTGCCAACCTGTGTGGTAACAACGCATTTATCGGGATCGCTTGAAGCGGATCATCTGCGTCAGCCAGCTGTTTGATCAAGCCTACGCAATTGATTACCACATCCGGGCGAGTGCGAATAAATGCTTGAAGCAAAGAGTCATGCTGTTCGACATCTACACCTGATAGCAAATGCTTGGCAAGGTTGACTGGAAAGAATTTCTTGGAATTTTCCGAACGGATGGCCCCATAAACTTGCCAGTCACTTTTTTCGCTCAGCACACGGAACATGGCGTTTCCGAGCATACCGCTGGCACCTAATACCAATATCTTCATTTGAATTCTCTTTATGTTTTACACGCTGATTGCAGAAGTACAATCAGCTGATCGACCAGTTTGTCATGGGTAAAATGCTGCGCATAGTATAAACGGCCTCGCGCACCCATAGACTCCCTTTCTTGTCTTGGCATGTGATACAGCTCCATCACCGCATCTGCCAAAGCCCCGCCGTCCTCGGCAGCTATGGCAATGCCAGCCCCTGCCTCCATCACAATGTTTGCCCCCTCGCCATTGAGACAGGCCAGAATCGGACGGCCCACTGCCAGATAAGCCTGCACTTTACTGGGTATGGTAGCCCTGAATATTTCTTGGTCCGCCAACGTCACCAGTAACGCGGATGCCTTCTGCATGAATCCTGGCATAGTTTCTACCGAGAATCTGCCAGGGAGATGCAAATTAGTTAACTCGTGCTTCTGCGCTTCCTGTCGCATCCACTTCCAGCGACTGCCCTCACCCAGCACAACAAAATGTATATCCGAATATGTCCTCAATAACGTAGCGGCCTCCACGATCACCTCAACTGCCTGCGCGGTTCCGATGTTACCAGCAAACATCACTGAAAATCCCTCACCCAATCCGGCCACTTCAGGGAGTTCGCCCTTAGCCGGCATGGCAAAGGCGTCATCTACTGAATTCGGATAATATGTAATGGGTGTGTTTGACGCCAGTGCACGCACTGGCGCTTCAAAAGCCTTGGACTGAACCAGCAGCAGATCGGTATGCCGATAAATAAAACGCACCACACGCTCGACCAGCTTGAGAGCTATCCGGTTGCGTACATGGCCTGTAGCGGAAAGACTTTCCGGCCACAAATCCTGCACCCACAATACAACCGGACACACCTTCATCCATCCGAGAAAAATCGCTGGAATAGCCTGAAGTATCGGCGATGGAGCGTAGATAAAAATCACATCAAATTTCTTCTTGCGCAACATCCAAGGGGCGAATATCAAACCCGATAAAACAAAGGACAGATAGTTCAGCGCCAGCCGCAATCCGCCATCTCCTCTTGCCAGCAATGGAATGCGATTGATATTAATGCCCTCATAAACCTCTCGCTGACACCCCCACTCACGATACCCGGCAAATATATCTCCACGCGGATAGTTCGGCTTGCCGGTAAGCACTTCAACCTCAACACCTTTGGCTAGCAAAGACTTGGCAACCTCGTTGATGCGAAATCCTTCCGGCCAGTAATATTGGCTAACGATTAATACGCGCAAGTTATGCGGCCTTTCCGAATACACATGCCATAAACTGAGAGGCATCCATTATTGGCAGCGCCGGCTCTTCCCGTCCCATGAAACGTTTCACCGCTCTGGCAATAGACACTGGAGACTCTGGATCAAACGTCTGCTCAGGGTCAAGTACATCGCGCACATAATCCAATTCCGACGCTAACACTGGCAAGCCTGCCTGCCGTGCCTCGATCAATGGCAAGCCAAACGATTCAAAATTTGACGGGTAAATTACCGCACACACTTTCTTGTAAAGCGACAGTACATCTTGATGAGATAGCTCTCCAGCATTCGTCACTTTCAAGCCGTGTCGTTGACGCTTCACCGCTATCTCCTGACACAACGTAGCGAAACGATTCTCATCCAGAGTCAGGCATAGCGAGGGGTAAACTCCTTCTGCAGCCAAAATGCACCAGGCTTCAAGCAGCCGTTTATGGTTTTTGTGCGGCTCACCGGATGCCACATAGACAAAATCAAAATTGCAGTTCTCTTGTTGAACAGCTTTCGATACGCTGCGTGAGTAAGCACTCAACTCCGGCATAAAGGGAAGCATGCGTACGGGTATCTTTCCTCCGGATTTCTTCTCCAACAATCTCTTCATCGATGGTGTTTGTACAATAAACTCGTCGACATTTTTCATTCTTGTGGATAACCACAACCGCTCCATGACAAGACGCAAACGTACTCCAAGTGGAAATCCCTTTAACTGAACGTCATCGATCAAATAACGATTCTGAAGGAACACCACAGCACGTCCTTTCAGCTTAAATAGCGGCGGCAGATTGCCAAAACAGAGAACAGTGTCCCCAGCACGCACATTATCACAGAGCCACTGTTCAGCTTTGAGCCGTTCGATTACCGATGGCTGCACTCGCTTTACTTGAATGCTTCCCGGCATAC
Source organism: Methylobacter sp. (assembly GCA_038922455.1). Taxonomy (GTDB): domain Bacteria; phylum Pseudomonadota; class Gammaproteobacteria; order Methylococcales; family Methylomonadaceae; genus Methylobacter_A. The sequence continues at coordinate 7,618 of JBCKWP010000023.1, forward strand.
CATCCGGTATCAGCATTCGGCTATCCAGCAACACAATCGAAGCAATCGAACCTGAAAGAGCCTTTAGCAATGGATGTAACAACGCGCGCCCACCACCTTGGTGTACGTTTGTTGCGTGAATGAACAGCCTGTCAGACAGTGGCATTTCTTACCAACTTCGTCATTTTCCCATCGCCCGCTTCATAAATATCAAAGTGATTTGGCCGAACTTCTTGAGACTTAGCAGAAGCAATATACGCAGATAGATCGCGGCAACTAGCACACCTGCCCCCCTTTTGCTTTGCATCGCCGACCTCAACGCATCCCAAGCGTTCATATCGCCCAATAAAGCGCGCACCTCTCCGGTTTCCCCCATCAGAAACAAGTTTATTGCTCGCATCACGCTGTCTCGTCGTTCCAGTGCTGCGTAGTTTTGTATATCGCGATTTTCCAGTAAAGCGCGGACATCACTCTGCCCAAGATAATGGTCGATAACCCGAAAAAAATCTGCTCGCTCAGTTTGCAAACGTACACCGGCAGAAAATTGACTGCTACTGATTCGGTAACGCATAAGCGGCATCGGAAGAATACCTACTGGATGAAGCTGAGCTATACGCAGCCACACATCCAAATCTGCTGATGAACTGAACATTTCACCTCTCCAGCTTCTAATTTCGTGCTGATACACGTCTGTACGCGCCATCACACTAGGACAAATCAAAAAATTCGAATGCCTCAACACAGCCTTGAATATTTTCTTGAAATCATACAAGCAATCGGCCGAATCAAACTCTCGAGGAAACTGTATCTTACCGATAAAGCTGCCATCCTCATTAATCAGTTTGGCTTCGGTGAAAACTGCACCCGCTGCGGGATTCCCTTCCAGAAACGCGACTTGTGCTTCCACCATATCCAACTCATACATATCGTCGGCATGGAATATTGCAGTATATTTTCCCGTCGCCAATTGGATGCAACGATTGAAATTGCCCTCGCCGCCAACATTAATCTCATTACGATGTATCTTGATGCGTGGATCATCAAACTCGCCGACCACCTTAAGCGTTGCGTCGGTCGATGCATTATCAACAACATGAATATCCAGATTCTGGTAGCGCTGCTTGACGATGGAATCCAGCGTCTCACGGATGGTTTTCTCCGCGTTGAAGGTTGGAATACAGATGCAAACTAACGGGATGTCAGCACCACTGCTCACTTGCCCTTACCTACAATATTTTCCATGGAATGAAAAAACAGCTTGGCCTCTTCGCTAGCCAAGTACGAGCGTCCCGCCTCCCTCATTGCTTGAATCTGGGAGTCCGACATTGCACTGACCTCTTCCCACATTGCGCTCCAGGAAGTAAATTTGCTGCAATCAACATAAACTGTTGAAGGTATATATCTCGATATATCAGGCGCACCCAAATACAGTGGTATCGTTCCCGCATAGAGGCAATCAAATATTTTTTCTGTGATATACCCATTCATCGCCATGTTCTCAAAGCAGAGACAAAATTCATAACCTTGCAGCACCTCAAATTTAGATGCGCATGCACCCTTGTAAATAGACATGAGCGTGCTTCGATTGCGCCAATAGGGGAGCCACAAAGCTTCGCGTGACCACCATCTATTCCATCCCTGCCCATACAAATCAACAACCTCTTGCTTTGCAAGTTCAACCATGGCCTCGATGCGTGTGCTGTATAGCTCACGAGATCGAGAATGAGGATTATGACTGCCATTAATAACAACCACTCGTTTTTTACGATTCGTTTTGCTCCAGAAAGGTTCCAAAACATCGTTATACGGAATAGGCCAATACAATCTGTGCAGCTTCGTTTGCTCAACCCCATCAAGAGAATACCCATCTCCATCGACATTGTGCACGTAGACACGATCAAATGCTGCGGTAAGAGCTGGCAATGCAGCGTATAGGTGAGGTGCAACTACTGGGGGTTCCATAATGACAAATGCAGCTAAGCGTGCAAGTTTTTCATTAGAAATTTTTTGAATATTATTCAGAACTCCTAATGAGTAATAATCACTCAGCTCGTCGACATAATTACCTTGAAATAAATAATCTGCGGTATGGATATTCTTACCCTGACTAATTAAATGTTCGCGGAGACGATGGAAAGGCAAAAGTTGATTATCTCGATTTAGAACTGTATCTGCGAGATTAAACAAACCATCAGAATTAAAAACCGAATATGACGGATCGATGAATATACTCTTCCCGTCTTGAATTACGTTTTCTCCGGTTGAAGCTTGTTCATTCATTTTTCATTTTTCCATTCAAATATGGCCGCAATATCCAATACTGCGCTAGTAAGAATATGACAGACAACAAAGTTAGTAGCATTAAAGCAGCAACTATTCCTTCCGACCCCATTAATTGCCTTGCACTTGTGGCCACCACCACCAGTGCCACACCCACCGCGACGCTTTGGATCAAGGTTCTATAAGGCAATGTTGTTACCAGCTCCGTGCGCGTTGCAAGATAAGTAGCGATGAAAACTGCAATGCCTGCCAACGCCAAAGCAAAGCCAACACCGGTTGCCCCATATACCGGCATGAGCCACAATATCATCGTTATTGAAACAACAACTCCAATTGCGTTAGGCAAAAGCAATATTTTTGTTTTCATTCTGGCATGCGCCACCATCCCATATACACTATTCGCCACCCTTGCTAACTCGGCGATTGCTCCCCACACCACAAATTTCGAGGATAAGCTATAACCGCCCCCCAGCAATAATCGAGTTAATTCAGGTGCAGCGGCAACCACAAAAAACCCCACTAACAGCAAGGAGGGTAGTATCGCGCTCGCATAGTTCGACCATGCACGACCTTGCTCGGTGATGTCTTCCCCGCTTACATGCTTATAAAAAATCGGCTGAAAATACGTAGTGAATACCGACTCAAAACCAGCGATAATCGCAGCGCTGATTCCATATCCAGCAACAAACAAGCCAAGCGCAGCGAGACCAAGCGAATTTTCCATAATAAAACGATAGCTTTGTGTCTGAGTCCAGATCAAGCCCGCGCTAATCAAGATGGGCCATGTAAATTTCCACATCAACCTAATATGATTATTATTTACTTTGCTCAGCGTACCAACTATGCGAATCGGCGAGTTGATTTTATTATAGAAAATTTTTCCACCCAAAAAACCTATCAACAGTTGCCCTAATAGTAATCCCACAATCCAATATTCCGCACTTGGCTTTGCAAGTATAACCATGAAAATAGCCATGACCAAACTCATCGCCGTAGTTGCTAATGTGAGGTAGACAAACCATGTTCGATGCCCCAACAGATTCAATCCTGGAATGACAACTTGATTCACCGTTGAAATCAATAGCGAACTAAATATCAATAAAACTAGCCATATCAATCCAGTGTGAAACATTAACAGGCTGACAATTGACAGCGTTGCCAAAGACGCGGCCGCAATCACGCTGATGCCCAACAAATACCACCAGAAGTAGTTGTAGTAGTAGCACACTTTCCCTGCTGTATTCCACGCGTGAAACCTGCGGTTCATAAACATTCCAACAGGATTAAGCAGTAATGAAGCATAAAGAGCAACAGCAGAAGAAATCAGAAAAACTCGCGCCATTTCTGCGGGCGCCAACAGTGTCGTAGCGATCCGCATGGTTAAAACCAATAGAAGTATCTGGGCGATACGCCCAACAACAATTTGTAGCACCTATACTCCTTACATAAGCTACTGCGAAAAATGCAAACAGTTATGTTCAATTAGACCAAAGTTCAAATCAAGTAAATAAATCTACCTAATTCCAATCAGATGTCTTTTTACAAAAGACTTAAATTTCCGCCAATGTGCAGTAAAAAAAATTTGAATCTCTGTGCTCATTACTGGCAGAAATGACACAAATTCATCTTCTTTCTGAGCGTACCAGTCATTACATCCTGTTCGTTTGAATCTCACATAAGAATGATTCTTCATAAATTTTTTGATCTCATCGTTTGCGCCAAACGAGTTGTCTTCAATAATCAAAATTCGGGGCCTTATTTGCTCAAAAGACAACCCTCGAAGAGCACTCAATTCATGACCTTCCACGTCAAGAGATAAAAAATCAACTTGCCTAATCCCCCTATCCAGCAAAATCCTAGTTAATAAATCTGTTTTAACTCGAATTTCTTTAATGCCAGTTGCCCCTTCTTTGTCTATCCTTTTGAAGTGATTTACGTCTTGCTCCATAGTAGATAATGTTTCAACACCTTCTGCCACATAGAAAGTAACCTCGCCCTTAGTGTCACTAGCAGCGATTTCAGCAACCTCACACTTGCGAATACTCTTTATTTTTTGACAATACTCAGGCATTGGTTCAACTATCAAACACTTCCATCCAAGCTGCTCGAAAAAATAGGTATTGCTGCCTGTTACCCCATCGTAACCACCAACCTCTACGCACACACCATCTTGTTTTCTATCAAAAAGATCATACAAAATTTTGTCTTCGCCAAACTGCGCATAGAATTTATTTGTTTCCATTTATAACTTTCCTTTTTTTGCGTTTAAATAATCCAAAGAAGCATCGCGCTTCTTTGGATTGTTAGAATTCAGATAACTGCTTATTTTTTTCTAAACATCGGGCTAGGGGAACCGTCGCTATCGATCAAGACCATTTATCACAATATTGGCTTCATCCAAAACACTCTCCAATGAACTTCTTGAGGGCATATAACCGAACTTTTCTGCACGTCGATTCATAGAAAAGTAATTTATCTTGACACCCGTAGCGTTCACTCCAGCGGGCGTTTCTCTTACCTCATAGGCCAACCCGAAACGCTCTTTCATATTAGCGAGTAGTGTCATCTTGTCTACAGGTGCCTTGGTGTAATAATCAACCACATCATTTGAAGGAGGAGCAGCGAGAATCAGGGAAACGAACTGAAAAAAATCGTCCGGCCCAATGAAATCACGAACAATATTGTCTGATGATGTTATCAATTTCTCCCCAGACTGGATCGCGCGCAGGATGTCAGTAATAAAAAACCGTGCAGAAATATCCTGGGTATGGCTGAAATAGTTAAATACTCGAATATCAACTATAGACAGATGTGCCAGAGAGCGGTGGCGGCATTCCGTGTATAGCTTGGCAACCGCGTACCAATCTTGCGGCTGAAGGTTATTGATAGCAACTACCGCCTTGCTGTTTTCGTCGACTGGCTCATTAAAGCTTGAACCATAAGCGGCTCCACTACTCAGAAATATATAGCGGCAGTCGGGGTGATGGCGTAGATAATCCAACGCCAATTCATCGTATTTAGACGTTACATCAAATATTGATGCGCCCATCGCAGCCGTCTGCGCCGGATTACCGGAGCCAACGAAATTGATAATTGCGTCAAAATTTTCATCTGCATTGAAGGACTCGAAATCGGCAACAAGATATCTATCTGATAATCCTACAACCGCCATCCATTCGGTCACGACCACAGGTCGTCTTGCGAAAAGCACCAAAGCATGGTCGCTACTCTTGGAGAAAGACAGCACCAAGTCTTTTGCGATCTGGCTAGTGGCACCAAGAATGGCTATATGCATGGCTTAGTCGTGGCGAGATACTCACGAATTTGTTGCTCAATTGCGATACGGTCCAAACCGTGTTCTTTAAGCAAATATTCATAAGTGCCGCAGTAATGCGAGAAACGGTCACGAACACCCACTCTCAATATCCACACGGGTGCAAATTCAGATGCTATTTCTGCAATGACAGAACCAAGCCCACCCAGCACGGAGTGCTCTTCAAGGACAACAATAACTCTGCTTTGCTGGCAGATAGTCGTTACCTGCCCATTATTTATGGGCTTGATAAAGGGAGCACTCCAAACGGCAGCATCAGGATAGGACGCCGCTGCGATGTCCATTGCCATTCGCACTAATGCCCCAGTAGCAATGAAGGAAATATCAGCTGATGTGCCAGACTTGACCGGAAGTAACTCTCCCCTTCTTACTTGCGGGACGCTAGCATGTACGTCGCCACGGTCTGACTTACCCATGCGTAAATAGACTGGCGACTTTGATTGATAGGCCAACTCCATGCAGGCGGTAACTTCAAAGCGATCCGCCGGAGAGTAAACCGATAAACTCGGAATGGCTCGTGTGCAAGCAATGTCTTCGGTGGATTGGTGGCTAGTGCCGAGATGGCTATAGACAAAGCCGGCGCCATCACCAATGAAAATAACAGGTAAGTTGTCATGAGCCACATCCAGTTTTATCTGCTCAAGAACTCGCACTGGGATGAAAGCACTTAAGCCGTAAACAAAGGGCCTGAAACCGGCACGGGCCAAACCAGATGCCATCCCTACCATGTTCTGCTCTGCGATGCCTGCATTGATGTATTGGGCAGGGCATTCTTTACGAAAATCATCAAACAAGGCGTAGCCATGATCGCCAGTAAGGAGCAGAACGTTGGAGTCGGCTTTTGCGAGGCGGACAAGTGCCTCAGAAAAGGCGGCTCTCATTGCGAGCTCCCAGCAACAGCCGCTAAGGCTTGCGCGTAGGAAGCAGGATCAAGCCGCGTGTAGTGCCACATATTGTTGTTTTCCATAAATGGCACGCCTTTGCCTTTAACGGTCTTGGCGATGATTGCTTTCGGCGATTTCGAGTCGCTCTCCCATAGCTGTTTGATTGCGCTATCAATTGCTTTTTCATCGTGCCCGTCGATGGTCATCGCTTCGAAGCCAAAACTTTCAAACTTTGATTGTATCGAACCAAGTTTGAGTACCTCCTGTGTGCTCCCCATTGCCTGGTAACCATTCTCGTCAACGATCACCATGAAATTTTTTAGGTCATGGTGTGCCGCAAAAAGGGCGCCCTCCCAGATGGGTCCCTCGTTAATTTCGCCATCACCCACCAAGGCGTAGACTTTCTGATCGGTACCCCGCAGCCTTGCGCCCATCGCTAAACCAACACCAACCGAAAAGCCATGCCCCAAAGAACCCGTGGTTGCTTCCAAGCCATCAATGCGTGAATCGGACAAACCCTTCAGTTCACTACCATCAGAAAAATAACGAGTGAATGCCTCATCGTTCAGCCAACCCAGTTCACGCATGCAAGCATATTGAGCCATCACGCCATGCCCTTTGCTGAGAACAAAATAATCACGGCCGACGGCACGTGGATTATTTCCAGGATAGCGCAGGTGATTACGGTACAAAACGGCAAGCAGTTCAATGATAGAAAACGCGCAGCCGATGTGAACAGTGGCGCCCGCATAGGCCATTTCAAGCACCGATTTCCGCAGCACCTTGGGGTCAAAAGTTTTGGTTTTGGTACTCATAACAAACGTCCTTTAGAAGTTCACACCTAAAAACGTCTCGATCTTCTCAACGTCGAAACTCGGTATCTCTTCACTCAAACCCGGATGCACGCCGATCCAGAAAATTTTGTTCATAATATTGTCGGTGTTGGTCATTGATCTTTGTTTCCGTCTAGCAGCCTGTCGGACGTAGCTCACAACTCATTGAGTGATAAAAAATTTAAAATTATTGCCGCAAATAAAATATTAAATAAAATCAGCATATTACGATAAGTGGCGCGTCTAGATCCGACACCCCGCCGGGGTTCTTGTCCTATGCGAAGCAGAGCAGAGCGTAGTGTATAGGAGGCTGCTAGCAGTCATTTTATGCATGACGCGACACTAGACTGGACGCTGCTAGTTGCAATTCTGAGAAAATTTGTATCACGCCCACCCTCGTCTATCTATTTCTGCCATCAGCTTGTTAGCTGCAGCTATAAGCGCAGGCACAAAGGCGTGGCCAGTTTGCAGGGCGCTGGTGAGTACTGTCAGGTCTTCCACGTACTCGTGAACCATTTGGTTTCTTAGTTGGCGCATGGTCATCCATTCGTCGGCCGAGTCCAGCAAACCCAGTTGCTCGGCTTTGTCCAGATTGTCGATGGAAGCAGCAGCTACCTCTCCCAGTGCTACCAGAAGCGTGGGTAACAGTTTGTCACCCACAGTGTCTTGCAAACGACCAAACCGGCCAACAAATGCTTCTACCCGCTCTGATAGATCTGGATCGGATTCGAGCTGTCTTGCACGATCAATGGTAAACGTTGTGTCAAAAAGTCGCTTGTCTGTACTGATAAGATGCTGGCATTCCTTGTGAACTACACGGCGCAGAAATTTTAATCGTATTAGAGTATTTGTATTCTGGTTGAGCGTCATAGCTTTATTCCTTCCTTGAAGGCAATGTCGTGAATAGGAAGATGCATCAAGTTTGGTGCAAACAGTAACACATCAACCTTGCGGCCTTTCATCAGTCGGACAAGTTTGGCAGAGAACTGTGCGGCCAGTAGCGCGGGGTTTTCTACCGGCTTCTGTATATCGAGCAGGATATCAATGTCGCCTCCGCGCTTGTTATCATCCACGCGTGATCCAAAAAGCCAAACGCCGACTTCTGCGCCAAGCATTTCGGTGCTGGCTGAACGAATTGCCGCTTGCTGCTCTTGCGTTAGTCTCATGGTGCATGCCCTGCAAGGCTTACCTTAGATGAATGTGTGGTGGTATTTGCCATGGCCGTTAAAAATTCACACCAAGGTATGTTTCTATTTTTTCAACTGCAAAGTCTAGCATTTCTTTAGTTAGGCCTGGGTAAACGCCAATCCAAAAGCTGTTGTTCATCACCCTATCGGTATTGGTTAAATCACCACTTACTCTAAAATTACGGCCTAGCATGTAAGGTTGCCTGGTTAAATTACCTGCAAATAGTAGTCTAGTGCCAATTTTATGTTGGTCTAAATAATTGAGCAGATCTACTCTGCGAACATCAGCTTCTGGGCGGATGGTCATCAAAAAACCAAACCATGATGGGTCACTATTGGGTGTTGCTTCAGGCAGTATTAAAAACTCTTCACATGATGCTAACCTAGATTTTAGATATGCAAAGTTATCTTTACGTGCTTGTACAAAGCTATCTAACTTATCCATTTGCGCTAAGCCACACGCGGCTTGCATATCGGTGATTTTAAGGTTGTAACCTAGGTGTGCGTAGGTGTATTTGTGGTCGTAGCCTTCTGGCAAATCTCCTAGTTTCCAACAAAAGCGTTTGCCACAAGTGTTGTCTTTGCCGGGGGCACAATAACAATCACGGCCCCAGTCACGAAAAGACTCTGCTATTAATTTAAGTTCACGACTATTAGTAAATACTGCACCGCCTTCACCCATTGTTATATGGTGTGCAGGGTAAAAACTTAGTGTGCCAATATCACCAAAGGTGCCTGTTAACTGGCCGTTATAACGTGAACCCAGTGCATCACAGTTATCTTCTATCAGCCATAAACCATGTTTTTTACAGATGTCCATCACCGCTTTAATGTTGAATGGGTTACCTAGCGAATGCGCTAACATGATAGCTTTGGTTTTTGGGCTAATGGCCGCCTCAATTTTAGTCACGTCTATATTGTGCGTTTCAATATCAATATCCACAAACACAGGCACTGCACCAAATTGTAAAATTGGGTTAACCGTAGTGGGGAACCCCGCCGCCACACCAATCACTTCATCGCCAGGCTTAATAGCACGATCACCTAAACGTGGTGAAGTTAATGTAGAGAACGCTAATAAGTTGGCAGAGGAACCTGAATTGGTGGTTAATAAATATTTAACGCTTAGGTAACCTGCAAGGCGCTTTTCAAAAGCTTTATTAAAGCGCCCTGTTGTTAACCAGCCATCTAAAGAGGCGTCTACCATGCTCTTAAGTTCGGCAGCATCTAACACCTTGCCAGAAGGCGGGATGGGTGTCTGACCTGGAACGAATGCCTTGGGGGCGAAGGCGCTGGCTGAAAAGTGGGTTACCTCGTCTTTGATAATTTGACGCAGCACGGCTTGCAATGCTTTTGGGGTGAGCTGAGCCAGCTTTTTAACGGCCAAACTGGTGCTTAAGAGCATGGTCTTGTCGGCCCGTACATAGCTTTTATAGGCTAGCGGTTCGCCGTCAAAATCCGCCTCGCTCAAGGGTAACCGCATGGCAGGCGGGGTGGGTTCGGTGGTGGTGATAAATACAAACCGCGCATCGCCCGTGCTATCGCTTGGCGATATGGCCAATGCAGGGCGATATTTGGTTTCGCTTAAGTCGGTGTAGGGAAATGGCAGCTTATAAATACCGCCTTGTTGAATATCAAGCATGGTTCCACACGTCTTCTGCAGGGTTAAGTAAATCGGTTTGAGCAAAACCACTTTGGCTTTGCATGTGCCATGCGGCACGTTGCTCTGGGCTTAGGCTGGCGGCCACTGTGCTGAGTGCAGCGGCGTCGCTGGTGGGCAGTGATGTGCTTTTTGGTAAAAACAAAACCACCACGTCTGCGTCCAGAGGAATGCCCTGTTGGGCTAGATGGTCCAGTTGAATGTGACCTTGATGGCAATGGGCTTGTATGGCAAGCATAAGTGTTACTCCTTTTCTGAGCGCGTGGTGCGCGCGTAAGTGTTGATTTGTTGCAGCGTTAAATCCCGCATATTAACCCCCAGCAAATAGGCTTTGTGCCAGGCAAGAATATACTCTAAAGCGGTGCCTAGAGGCCACTGTGGCACCCAATCAAGGCGTGCTTTGGCTTTGGAGATGTCGAGCTTCAAATAGTGGGCTTCGTGCGGATGAAGCCCGCCGATTGGCTGCCAACTGGCTCCATTGCCCCAAGTAGAGACCAATTTCTCAACAATCCATTGCACCGGCTTGGCGTCTTCATCGCGAGGGCCGAAGTTAAAGGCTTCTGCAAAATCAGGGCCGTGGGTGTAGAGTTTCTCGGCAAGGGCCAGGTAGCCGCTTAGGGGCTCCAGCACATGCTGCCAGGGGCGTGTGGCGTGGGGGTTGCGGATATTGACGCTCTGACCCGCTTCGATGGCGCGCAGAATGTCGGGAATCAGCCGGTCCTCAGCCCAATCGCCGCCACCAATGACGTTACCCGCACGTGCGGTTGCCAACGCGACCTGATGCTCGCTGTATTTTGATGAATTGAAGAACGAGTTGCGATAGGCCGCCGTGACCAGTTCGGCGCAGCCTTTGCTGCTGCTGTAGGGGTCGAAGCCGCCCATTGGTTCGTTCTCGCGGTAGCCCCAGACCCATTCCTTGTTTTCGTAGCACTTGTCGGTGGTTACGTTGACCACGGCACGCACGGATGGCGTTTGACGCACGGCCTCTAACAGATTCACCGTGCCCATGACGTTGGTGGAATAGGTCTCGACCGGGTCCACATAAGACCGGCGCACCAGCGGCTGGGCCGCCATGTGGATAACGATATCGGGCGCGGCTTGGTGCATCACGTTAGCTAACATTGCGCCATCGCGAATATCGCCAATGATAGATTTCATGCCTTGCGCCACATTAGCTACGTCAAATAAGCTCGGGTTTGTTGGCGGCGCAAGTGCATAGCCTGTTACGTCAGCACCTATTTGTTGCAACCATAAGCTTAGCCAGCTACCTTTAAAGCCAGTATGCCCAGTAACCAACACTTTTTTTCCTTGAAAAAAAGTGTTGGTTGATTGTTGATTGTTGATTGTTGATGTCATTGTTCGACCCGTTTCAATTGGGATGCCCTCAAGGCAGATATTTTCTTGATCAATTCCATAATCATGGGGTGAATAAGCTGATAATCGTTCGCATGCAAAAATTTCAAATCAAGTGAAAGTTGGAGTTGCGCATCAAGCTCAAGCAAGGAACCAAAAGCCATCTGCGAAAAATGTGCCTGGTCTCGCGCACTCGTCCGACCACAGCCTTCTGCCAAATTGGACATTACCGATACGCCAGCTCTACGCATTTGATCTACCAATCCAAATTTTCCTCTTTCGGAAAGCTTGATGTCAGCGAATACACCCGCCCAGCCAAAGTCTTCGCAAGCTGCCAAACTTCCAGCCTTTCATGGGGAAAGGCGGTTGATGGTTGATTGTTTATAGCTGTGCTCATAACCTCCGCACTACCAAGGTTTAACCATAAACCATAAGCCTTCACCAGCATTTCCATGGTGCTTTGCCTGATTGCCATAGCCCTTCTAAATGATTTTTGTCGCGTAATGTATCCATCGGTTGCCAAAATCCAGGGTGTAGATAAGCTGCCAATTGGCCATCTTGCGCTAACTTTTCCATTGGCTCGCGCTCCCACAAAGTGCTGTCATCATCTATCAAATCAATCACCTTAGGTGATAATACAAAAAAGCCACCGTTAATCCATGCGCCATCACCATGTGGTTTTTCTTCAAAACTAGCGACACTTGCACCCGCTAAATTAAGGGCACCAAATCGTCCAGGTGGCTGTGTACCAGTTAGTGTGGCAAGCTTTCCTTGTGCTTGATGAAATGCTAGTAACTCGGTAATGTTAATGTTGCCCACACCATCACCATAAGTAAAGCAAAAATCTTCATCACCTAAATACTGGCGCACTCGCTTTAATCGGCCACCCGTCATGGTGTTTTCGCCGGTATCAACCAACGTCACCTTCCATGGCTCTGCATTGTTTTGGTGTACTTCCATTTTGTTATTTTGCATATCAAAAGTGACATCAGACATGTGCAAAAAATAGTTAGCGAAGTATTCTTTTATTACATAGCCTTTATAGCCACAGCAGATAATAAACTCATTAACGCCATGCGCAGCGTAGGTTTTCATAATATGCCAAAGTATTGGCTTGCCACCAATTTCAATCATTGGCTTAGGTCGCACAGAAGTTTCTTCACTAATGCGTGAGCCTAAACCACCCGCTAAAATGACCGCTTTCATCTATTCACCCTGTAATAAAAATATATTGATCAAACTTAGCTTACTACCACATAGTTGCCGTGCCTATTGGGCTGCAGAGCATATTGATTATTGGATTTTTTGCTAGTGCCAGAGCCACCACACAGGATGACCAGAGTTATATTGAGTATATTGTTCATGGTTTTATAATTTGGAATCCGACACTAACGCCCGTTTCCATGCGCATCATTTGCCACGGCCGTTTGTAAGGTGGCAATCTCGGCCTTAAGCGCTTCGTATTCATGCATACGGCGCTGTAAAAACCCTGCGGTTAGTTGTAGTTTTTCGGCGATGCCAGTGGGGGTGAGCAGGTAGGCGTAGGCTAATTTGCTTTCACTACGCTTAAAGTTATCCACCTTAATCACGCCACGACTAATCAGCGCTTGCACGCAATAATGTGCGCCACCCAAGCTTAAGCCTAACTGCTTGGCTAGCTCGCGCTGGCTAATGGCGGGGTTGTTGGCCAATAAGGTCAGCAGCCTAAACTGTACGTCTTCGTTTTGGGCGAGTGGTTTTTTGAGCATGTCTTTAAACTTAAAATAAATTAGCTTTAACGCATAGTTTTGGAAGCACAGTTTTTAATTCATAGCTTTTAACGCTTTGATTCGCTACCGCCCTACCTAGCCAACGTATTGACGGCATGTGATTAAGCTTGCTTGCATCACTTACGTTCATAAATGAACGAATACAGTATAGTAATGCTACTAAACGAAAAAATCAACGGAATAAAGCAATGCTCAATAAAATTGACTTATGCAAACTCTAAAACAAGGTGCGGGTGCCTATTGGGCTGCAGGGTAGATTGTTTTTTGCATTATTTGCGAATGACTTTGCTTAGTTGCACGAGGGTAATGCTTGCCCAC
>JBCKWP010000024.1:0-19673 GCA_038922455.1 Methylobacter sp.
AATCGTCTGCCTGCTTCTTACAGAATGAATTTAAATGCCACCATTAAAGCTCTGTTGGCGCCAGGCCTCATAACTGATGATTGCCACGGCATTAGATAAATTTAGGCTTCTGTTGTTTGGCATCATTGGAATTCTGATTCGTTGATCAGGCGGAATGCTGTCAAGGACATCAGGTGGCAACCCGGATGTCTCTGAACCAAATAAAAATACATCGCCAGGTTGATAAATATTTTTATCGTAAGATTGGTGTCCCTTCGTGGTACACGCAAAGATTTTCCTTCCAACCATGTTGTTTTTGAATTCCTGGTAGTTTGAATATTTAGTGATGTTGGCCAGGTCGTGATAATCGAGTCCAGCTCTACGTAGATTTTTTTCTTCCAGATCGAAACCAAGAGGTTCGATCAAGTGCAGGCAAAAGCCATTATTGGCTACTAGTCGAATGATGTTGCCAGTGTTTGGTGGTAGCCGAGGTTCAAAGAGAGCAATATGGAACATGTTGGAAGACTAGGGTTAATAAGAATGCGGAAAAATCAAAATGAAATGTCAGGTTATTTTAGATGATTGAAAAACTATAGGTGCGAATTGTTTATCGAGGATAGAACTAAAGGCTGAAGGCGGGCTGATGTTGATGATGCGCCTTGATGTGAGCAACCCAAAAAATTGACTGGAAGTTATAGGAAAATTTTTCCTGATTAGTAAGATGTTTCAGCCAGCGCCAAAATGGCTGTCATTCCGGCAGGGATTCCAACTTAAACTGAGAAACTTACAGATAACATCCCTCAAAGGGATGTTATCTGTCCCGGTTTAAGTGGAAAGCCGTAAATTGAAGGCTGCGGAGCATCCAGCTGAAGAATGTTTCTAATCAGGAAATTTTTTACGCATAAGATGCAAAAGATTCTAAAAAAAGATAAAAAAAATTCGTTAGTACGAAAATATGAGGTAAATTTTCGTTGAAATATTATTAAAGTAACTGATGTTACGCAGGCCTGTAGAAGAATCAATAGCTGTAGCGAATTGGAATTTTTATAACTCATTGATTTTTCATGATGGGTGCGTAACATCAGTTATTAATACTAAAAAAAACACCTGCTGGTAAGGTCGCGATAACCATTTATATTATCCGGCTGTGCGCCAATACCGGAATGCAGCTGCATTTGATTAAGCCGCTGGGTTTTGAATTGGATGACAAGAAATTGCGCAGGGCAGGACTGGATTATCATGAATGGGTGGCGGTCAAAGAGCACGACTCATTGGCTGATTTTGTCAGCAGTATTAAGCCTGGGCGAATTTTTGCGCTGACTACCAAGGGGAAGGCTTGTTACAGCGAGGTGAGTTTTCAGCCTCAGGACGCGTGTTGTTCGGCCCTGAGACGCGCGGCTTGCCAGCAACTGTTTTGGCGGATTTAGGCTCTGAACGGTGCTTGTATGTGCCGATGCAGGCGGAAAGCCGGAGTTTGAATTTGTCCAATACCGTTGCGGTTGTTCTGTACGAAGCTTGGCGGCAGCTGGGTTTTTCTGCGGCGGCGATAAAGTAGGTATAAACCTGAAAACGGCGACATGGATCGCAGTGAGCATTGTCGTTGCATAATGTTTCCTGATTAGAAACATTCTTCAGCTGGATGTTCCGCAGCCTTCAATTTACGGCTTTCCACTTAAACCGGGACAGATAACATCCCTTTGAGGGATGTTATCTGTCCCGGTTTAAGTGGAAAGCCCTGCCGAAATGACAGACATTTTAGCGCTGGCTGAAACATCTTGCTAATCAGGTAATGTTTTAACGTCTACGATTCGGCTTTTTGTTCACGAGCCAATAGGTTTTGTACGGCCTCTAGCGGAGCCAATCCTTCATATAAAACCCTGTAGGTTTGTTCGGTAATAGGCATGTCCACGGCATATTTTTTAGCCAGCAAAAAGGTTTCTTTTGCAGCTGAAACGCCCTCGATTTCCTGGCCGATTTCCTGCATAGCCGCTATTCTGTCTTTGCCCTGTCCCAAAGCCAAACCAAAACGGCGGTTTCTGGATTGGTTGTCGGTGCAGGTCAAAATAAGGTCGCCGAGACCTGCCAGTCCCATGAAGGTTTCCTGTTTACCGCCAAGTTTGACGCCCAGACGAATCATTTCGTTGAGTCCTCGGGTGATCAGTGCTGCCCGCGTGTTGGCGCCAAAGCCAAGCCCATCGGCAATGCCTGCCGCTATCGCCATGACATTCTTGACTGCGCCGCCGACTTCTACGCCAATCAGATCCGAGTTGGTGTAAGTTCGAAAACGTTCACTATGCAGGATGTCGGCCAGCAGAGCGGCAAAATCCGGCTGGGATGAAGCAATGGTGATGGCTGTCGGCAGGTCGGCCGCTACTTCCCTGGCAAAGCTGGGGCCTGAAAGCAAGGCCGCTGGGGTTTGCGTTGAGAATATGTCGGCGACGACCTCGTGTAGCAAGGAGCCGTTATCAGGATTAAAGCCTTTGGTTGCCCAGGCTATTTGTGCGTCACCAGATAAATAGGTTTTGAGCTTAAGCAGAGTGTCTTTAAATGCGTGACTGGGTACGGAAACCAGCATCAGACTACAAAAATCGGCGACCTCGGCCAAGTCGGACGTAACGCTCAGGTTCTCAGGAAAAATCAGGCCGGGTAAATAACGTTTGTTTTCACGATCCTGTGCCAGCGCTGCCATGTGTTCCGGATTATGGCCCCATAACAGCGTCTGGCAACCATTTCTAGCCGCCAGAATCGCCAACGTTGTTCCCCATGAGCCTGCGCCCAGGACGGCTATTTTTTTATTCATCGATGCATCCTTCGACAAGGCTCTCCTGAGCGCAGCCGAAGGACTCAGGACAGGCCCCTTCGACAAGCTCAGGACAGGGGTTAATTGATGGCGTCGGAACCGGGCGCTTGCTGTGCTTGTTGTAAGTGCTGCGAGTATAAGGCGTCAAAATTTACCGGGGCTAACAACATCTGCGGAAAGCCACCTTTGGTGACGAGGTCGGAAATGGCTTCTCTCGCGTAAGGAAACAGAATGTTGGGGCAGAAACTGCCCAGCATAGGGCCCATTTCTGCGTCCGTGAAACCGCCTAAAGAGAAAATGCCGGCCTGATTGACTTCAACAAGATAGGTGGTAGAGTCGGCATTTTTAACAGTGATAGTGACCGTGAGCGCCACTTCGTACATTGAGTTTTCTAAAGGCAAGACATGGCTGCCCAGATTAAAGTCGACAGTAGGTTCCCATTTCTCGGTGAATACCTTGGGTGAGTTGGGCGTTTCAAAAGACATGTCTTTGATATAAATTTTCTGGATCGAAAATTGTTTTTCTACTGCGATGTTTTCTTCTGTCATGTGAATTTCTATGATTAGGGCTAGTGGGGTGCCGGTTTAGTTTTTGTGTTTGCCAGCTGATTTGATCGGCAATTTGTAGTCTTTTTCCCAGGCTTGCATGCCGCCGCTGATTACAAAAACCTGCTTGAATCCTGCTTTAGTCAATAGCTTGCCTGCCGATCCAGAGCGAGTGCCGTTTTGGCAGGCGATAAGCACGGGCTTGTTAAGGTGTGTTTCCAACTTTGACAGATGCGCTGGCAGATTGCCCAGCGGGGTGTTGATCGCGTTTTCAATATGGCCATTAAGAAAATCATCCGCTTCGCGGACATCGATAACTAGTGTGTCGCTATCGTCCATTTTGGCGACAGCCAGTAAAGGCGAAACGGTACCGAATTTTTTAGTTGCGGTATCCAATAGCTCCTGGATTAATAAGTAGGTAACTACTGCCAGAGCGAGAGATAAGATGTAATGATTTAAAATGAATTCTAGGTAACGTTCCATGGATAGATTTGTAAAGTTTAAGTGAAAAGATGAATTAATGATGGGAGCAGAAGACATCCTGCATCATCTTAATGAGCAGCAGCATTCTGGCATCGTTGGGGCTTGTGTGCGGGTCTTTAATTTCCATTAGGTCTTGTTGAATGTTTCCGGTTTATTGAATTTGATTAAAAAGAAACCGTGTAGAATTATTTATACACAACTGTTGCCAACGTGTATTAGTATAATGGCTATTTAGTTGCGTAATTGGCACAAGCCAACATACAAAATCAGTGAATCTGGCAAAATAATACATCACTACGACCATTTTGGGTAATGAAGAATAAAATGGAGCACAAAGAGATTTGTTTTGTAGGCGGTGTAGTGATGCGGATTTTTTTTAGTATCAGGAGATAAAGATGTTGAAGCGGCCAAAGCCTGTGGTATTACTGATCCTTGACGGATTCGGTTACACCTTGGACAAAGAAAATAACGCCATTGCAATGGCTAGCACGCCTTGTTGGGATCAGTTGCAGAAAGATTGCCCCATGACGCTGCTGAATTGTTCCGGTGCTGTCGTAGGGCTGCCTGGCGGTCAAATGGGCAACTCAGAAGTCGGACATGCGCATATAGGCACGGGGCGCTATATTCCGCAGGATTTGTCCAAGGTCAATGACGCAATAATTGACGGCAGTTTCTATTCCAATCAGGTTCTTTGTCGAGCTGTTGATCTTGCCAAAGAAAAAAATAAAGCCCTGCATATTATGGGATTGCTATCACCTGGCGGCGTACACAGCCATGAAAAGCAGATTGCGGCGATGATCGAGTTAGCTGCCAAGCGAGGACTTGATAAAATTTATCTGCATGCCTTTTTGGATGGACGGGATGTTCCCCCCAAGAGTGCGATGGCTTCTCTTGCGTTACTGGAGGCAAAGTTTGCGGCGCTCGGTGTTGGTCGCATCGTCTCAGTTGTGGGTCGTTTCTATGTCATGGACAGGGACAATCGCTGGGATCGGGTAAAGCAGGCCTATGACTTGATCGCAAAAGGTGAAGCTGGTTTTAGCGCGGATTCTGCGCAACAGGGCTTGGAAGCAGCTTATGACAGGGGTGAAACGGATGAATTTGTTTTGCCGACAACTATTTTGGATGCTGAGCACCGGGCCGTCGCACTTGATCCTGAAGACTCGGTGGTGTTTATGAATTTTCGTGCGGATCGTGCCCGCGAGATTTCTCTGGCATTAACGGCAACAACATTCGATTCATTTGATAGAAACCGTGCGCCTCACAAAGGCTATTACTGTACTTTAACGGAATATCAACAGGATTTTGATTATGGCGTGGCTTATCCTCCGACTGATATAAAAAATTGCCTTGGCGAGTATTTGTCCTCGCTGGGTATGACCCAATTGCGGCTGGCGGAGACTGAAAAATTCGCCCATGTCACGTTTTTTCTTAATGGCGGCATAGATGCTGCTTTTCCTGGAGAAGACCGGATATTGGTGCCGTCGCCCAAAGTAAGAACCTATGATTTGCAGCCGGAAATGAATGCGGCAGAGGTGACCGATCATTTGGTCGATGCGATTACCGGCGGCAAATACGACGTTATTATCTGTAATTACGCTAATTGCGACATGGTGGGGCATACCGGCATAATAGCTGCGGCAATCTTGGCCGTGGAAGCGGTCGATGCTTCATTACAGCGTGTCGTTGACGCCTTAAAGTCGGTGGGTGGGCAGATGTTGATAACCGCCGATCACGGCAATATTGAGCAAATGGTTGATAAAGAGACCGGACAGCCGCACACCGCGCATACGACAAATCCTGTGCCTTTGGTTTATGTCGGTGGTGACAAACCCTTAGATGCGGATGGCAGCTTGTCGGACTTGGCGCCAACCGTGCTAGCAATGTTAGGGGTTGAGCAGCCTGTTGAAATGACGGGTCGATCATTGATAAAATTTGTTTAATCTGTGGATGAGAAAGAAGCTGTTTTTTTGTTTTTTACTGAGTGCGCTCGCCCAGCAGGGTGGCGCGGAAGTCTCAAAAAGAAGCGATACGCTTAATGAAGTCCAGTCGGATATTAAGGCGGCCAGTCAAAATATGCAGCATATTCAGCTGCAAAAAAATACTTTAAACACGCAGTTAGGTGAAGTTGAAAAGCTCTATGGAAGGACGGCCGCTTTATTAAAGACATTACAGACCCAAGTTCAACAAAAACGCCAGAATCTGAGTAAGATTCACCAGGAAATGCAGGGGCTTCAGGGTGAGGTCGCTAAACAAAACAAAGAGTTAGCGGGTCAAATAAAGGCTGTCTACGCAATGGGGCAAAAGGAAAAATTGAAGCTGCTGCTTAATCAGCAAGACCCCGCATTATCCAGCCGGATACTGGTCTATTACGATTATCTGAATAAGGCTCGCTTGGCAAAGTTGGCAGGTATTTCGGAATCTATGGAGCATCTGGGGCGGTTGGGTAAACTGCAACAGCAGGAAACCGAGCTCTTAGAGAAAAATCTTGAACAAAAGAAAGCAGAGCAGGTAGCCGAGGACAGCGTTAGAAAGCGAAGAACCGAATTGCTCGCGCAATTAAAAAACGATTTTTCTTCAAATGAACAGCAAATAATTCACTTGAAAGAAAGTGAAAATAAACTGAAAAATCTGGTATCTTCGCTACAAAGGTCGACCAATGATCTTACTGTTGAAGTCGAACAAACGAAAAAATTGCCTAAGGCTGTTGAGTCTTCATCCAAACCGGTTAAAGAGTTGTCTGATGGCAATGATGATTTTTCTAAACTTAAGGGTGACTTTTCTGCGCTTAAGGGGCAACTACCTTGGCCTGTCAAAGGGCGGCTGACTAATAAATTTGGCAGTGCGCGGGCCGAGAGCGCCGAAAGTGTTTGGGATGGGGTGTTAATTGATGCCAGTGAAGGCACCGAGATACGGGCGATTACCAGCGGGAAAGTGGCGTTTTCTGATTGGCTGCGCGGTTATGGTTTATTGGTGATCATTGATCACAGTAACGGTTATATGACCCTTTACGCGTTTAATCAGAGTTTATATCGACGGGTTGGCGAGTGGGTGGATGCTGGCGAAGTCATTGCATCCGTTGGACAAAGTGGTGGTCGTAGCCATTCTGGGTTGTATTTTGGAATACGCAATAAAGGTAAGCCAGTTGATCCCCTTGAGTGGTGCCGGAAGTAACCGGACTCAAATCAGTTAACTGTGTGACCCTATTTTAGAAAATCAAGCGTTTGGAGTTGTAAGGTACATGTTAAAAAAGAAAAATATTTTCATTTTGTCCTTAGGGATTATGCTGGGTGTTTTTATGGGCATCTGTGGTAGCGTCATTGCCGAGCCGGATAATGCAGAGCCTATCGCTAATGCGGAAACCCTGCCCTATGAGGACTTACGCACCTTCACAGAAATTTTTGGACGAATTAAACGGGACTATGTAGAGCCCGTTTCTGACAAAAAATTATTGGAAGATGCTGTTCGCGGTATGTTGAGTGGGCTTGATCCTCATTCTGCTTATTTGAGTACTGAGGAATATCAGGAATTAAAAGAAGGCACAACAGGCCAGTTTGGCGGCTTAGGCATTGAAGTTACGATGGAAAACGGCTTTGTTAAAGTGGTTTCCCCTATTGATGACACTCCCGCCCAGAAAGCTGGCATTAAAGCCGGCGACCTGATCGTCAGGCTTGATGATCAGCCGGTAAAAGGCATGGCCTTGGCTGATGCGGTCAAGCTGATGCGCGGTGAGCCAGGCAGTACTATTTTGCTTACTGTCGTTCGTGAAGGAATGGAGACGCCGTTAAAAATAACCATAACGCGGGACATCATCAAAGTTAAAAGTGTAAAAAGCCGGATTCTGGAAAAAGGTTATGGTTATGTCCGTATTAGCAGCTTCCAATCTGGAACCGGGGAAAGTCTTAAGGAGGCTCTAGCCTCGTTGAAAAAGGAAAACGCAGGCAATCTAAAAGGCTTGGTGCTGGATTTAAGGAACAATCCGGGCGGGGTACTGAATGCGGCAGTTGAGGTGAGTGATGCCTTCATAAAGGGTGGCCTCATTGTTTACACTGAGGGTCGTATTGCAAATTCGGAAATGCGTTTTAATGCCGGCCCAGATGACCTTATTAATGGTGCGCCGATGGTGGTGTTGATTAATGCCGGTTCCGCGTCAGCCTCGGAGATTGTGGCCGGAGCTTTGCAGGATCAAAAACGAGCTGTCATCATGGGCGAAAAGTCGTTCGGTAAAGGTTCGGTGCAGACTATATTGCCAACCAGTAATGGCTCGGCAGTTAAGTTGACGACAGCCAGATATTACACGCCTTCTGGACGATCTATACAGGCCGAGGGTATTGAGCCGGATATTGCCGTGGCTCGGGTTAAACTGGAGGCATTGGAAAAATCGGAGTTCAAGCCGGTCAAGGAAGCCGATTTGTCACATCATTTGCAAAATGGTAAAGGCAAAGGGGGTCAGGATGATGCACAAGATAAAGACAAGGAGGGCTTGGATATGAAAGATTACTCTCTATATGAGGCGCTGAACTTGCTAAAAGGCATTAGTATTATGCAAAAATAAGCGGTAGCTTGTAACAGTAATCAAAACTCGGATTTTGGCGCTTACTGAAATCCGGGTTTTTTTATGCGATTTTGTTTAACTTGTTCTCGCAAACATGGCGTGCATACTGGCATGCACCGCGATATTCGGGTATGAGCTACGTTAACGAAAAAAGAATAATGTGAATAGACCAAGCGACCCACTGCATGAAGCAGTGGGTCGCTTGGTCTGTGTATTAACGGATCGATTTTTGATAGTTGACAGTAAAGTCATTCAGGGTAGATAGCGCTACAGGCAGGTCTTCGATTTTTTCAAGGTTAAATGCATTAACGCCGACGCGCGATAAATAAAATAGCTGGTCTGGCATGAAGTGGCCTGTTGCCCTGACTTCACCCTGATAGTTATAACGACCTCTGAGCAGCCATGCATGGGAAAAGATACGCCCATCAGCAAAGACTGGAAAATCCAACTCGATTAACTGAATATCTTTTAAATCGGCAGCGATGTCTTTAACAGAATCGGCGGGGCCAATTCTGACGCCTAGTTTTCCAGCAGACTTAAGTAATTGTTGCCTGTCTTTTTTCCAGCGGGTTAATGAAACGCTGATGTCGCCGTCTTTCAGTTCGGCATCATCTGCGACATAGCTCCATGAATCGTCAACAATCTGTTTGTCTTTAATTATTTGCATAGACTTGCTCTTTGAATGGGTTGATTCCAACACGTTTTACCATGTCCAGAAAGGACTCATCATCCAGGCGTTGTTTGATATAAACATCCAGAATAGTGGTAATTGCTTGAGTGACTTGGTCTTTGGCAACCGCAGGCCCTAGTCGTTCGCCGATAGCCGCCTCGTTTTCTGATGAGCCGCCCAAGGTTAATTGATACCATTCAGCACCTTTTTTATCAACGCCCAGTATGCCGATGTGCCCTACGCTTTGGTGCGCACAGCCGTTCATGCAGCCGGACAGGTTGATTTTTACATCGCCTATGTCATGGAGATAGTCCAAATCGTCGAGTGCGTCATTGATTTCTTTAGCAACACTAATCGAGCTGGCATTGGCGAGTGAACAAAAATCTAGACCAGGGCAGCAAATCATATCAGTTGCAGTGCCGATATTGGGCGTGGCCAGTTTCAGTGCGTCGAGCTGCTGCCACAACGGGAACAAATCCGCCTGTTTGACGTCGGCAAGAACCAGATTTTGTCTGTGCGTACTTCTAATCTCACTAAAACTGTATTGATCAGCTAAATCAGCGACAGCGTCAAGTTGCGTATCGGTCATGTCACCCGGCGGCGAGTCCGGGGCCTTTAATGATATGAATGTCGCACGATAGCCGGCTACTTTGTGATCGGCAGTATTGTATTTAACCCAAGTGGCAAATGCCTTGTTGTCGAGTTGATGCTGAGCAAAGCTAGTGTCTTGCAGGGCAGCGGCCTCGTAAGCAGGCGGTGCAAATTGGGCTTTTACGGCTTCAATATGAGCGGCGTTGAGCTCCAGGTCATCGCGGATCAGCAGCCATTCCTTCTCAACTAATTCGGAGAATTTCTCCAAACCGGATTCTTTGATCAGGATTTTGATGCGTGCTTTGTATTTGTTGTCACGCCGCCCATACAGGTTGTAAATTCGCAGTATAGCTTCCAGATAAGACAGCAGGTGTTTCTTTTCCAGATAGGGTCTGATGACTTGCCCGATAATCGGTGTACGTCCCAAGCCACCGCCGACAAGCACTTTAAAGCCGATTTCGCCAGTATCATTTTTAACCAGATGCAAGCCGATGTCATGAAGCTGGGTGGCGGCGCGGTCATGCGTTGCGCCGCTGACGGCAATCTTGAATTTGCGCGGCAAATAGGCAAACTCTGGGTGCAGCGTCGTCCATTGCCGGATAATCTCGCAATAAGGGCGAGGGTCTTCAATTTCATCGATACAAACGCCGGCCAAGTGATCCGTAGAGGTATTTCTCAGGCAGTTGCCGCTGGTTTGGATGGCGTGCATCTGGACGCTGGCCAATTCTTCGAGAATGTCGGGCACTTGTTCCAGTTGAGGCCAGTTAAACTGGATGTTTTGCCGGGTGGTGAAGTGGCAGTAGTTTTTGTCGTAGGTACGAGCAATGTGAGCCAGCTTCCTGAGTTGCTTGGAGTTAAGCAATCCGTAGGGGCCAGCAATCCGCAACATCGGGGCATGAGTCTGAATGTAAAGACCATTCATTAAGCGCAAGGCGCGAAACTGGTCATCGGAGATTTGGCCGTTTAAAAAGCTTTCAGTTTGCCTTCTAAATTGGGCTACTCGTTGGTCAATGAGTGTTTGGTCGATGTCGTTATACTGATACATAAAGTGAGTGCTTAATGCCGTACAGGCGAATAATTACGACCAATAATCATATACTGTAGGTCATAAAATGACAAAGGTTATTGTATGGTGCTAATATTGCCGTTAATTTTTTTGGTGTTTTAGTTAATTTATTTTGAAATATAAGTTAGGGGGTTATTTTGCTGCGGTCTATTTTTGTCTTGTTATTTATATTGTTGTTGCCTGAAGTGGCGATGGCGGGTGGTTTTGAAAGTCTTGGCCTGACGGGAACAGAACGGGGGATTTATACGGTTCTAATCTTTATCATTGCCTATGGCTTTGTAATGACCGAAGAATTTACCCATCTGCGTAAGTCCAAGCCGGTTATTTTGGCTGCGGGTATTATTTGGGCGAATGCCGCTGTTTTAGCGGCTCAAGCCGGTGTTTCTGTCGAGGCTATGCATGAGGCTTTCGAATACAATTTGAAAGAATATGCCGAGTTAATGCTATTCCTGCTGGTTGCCATGACTTACATTAATTCAATGGCCGAGCGTAACGTGTTTGAAGCCTTGCGTTCCTGGTTAGTAAGAAAACAGTTTGGCTATCGCAAACTGTTTTTGATTACCGGCATTATTACCTTCTTCTTGTCGGCTGTAGCTGATAACTTGACAGCGGCTTTATTGGTCGGCGCGGTGGTGTTGGCGGTAGGCTCGGATAATCCCAAATTTATCAGTATCGGTTTTGTTAACTTAGTGGTTGCAGCTAATGCGGGCGGTGCATTTTGTCCTTTTGGCGACATCACCACCTTAATGGTTTGGCAGGCTGAGTACGCTGAGTTTTTTGATTTTTTCAAGTTGTTTATTCCATCGGTGGTGAATTACGCAGTACCGGCAGCGGTGATGTATTTTGCCGTACCCGATGAACAACCCAAAGCTTCTGATGAGGCCGCGGTGCAATTAAAGCCAGGTGCGCTTGTAGTTTGTGGATTGTTCTTGTTGACTATCGTTACCGCGGTCAGCTTTAAGCAGGCCCTGCATTTGCCGCCGTTTATGGGCATGATGGTCGGTCTTTCTGTGCTGATGCTTTATGGTTTTCATTTGAAAATAAATTATCGTGTTGAAGGCGATGAGGGCTTTGATGTTTTCAACGGAGTGCGTCATGCCGAATGGGATACGCTGTTGTTTTTCTTTGGTGTGGTCTTTGCGGTCGGCGGTTTAGGTTATATCGGTTATCTTGAGTTGCTGTCCGGCGCTATGTACGATGGTTTAGGCGCGACAACGGCGAATATTTTAGTGGGTGTGATTTCGGCGATTATTGATAACATTCCTGTTATGTTTGCGGTATTGAATATGAATCTGGATATGGATTTGTATCAGTGGTTATTGGTGACTTTGACTGCCGGTGTCGGCGGTTCGTTGTTATCGGTGGGTTCGGCTGCTGGCGTGGCATTAATGGGTCAGTCTGATCATAAATATACATTTTTCAGCCACTTAAAATGGACGCCTGCGATTGCTGGCGGTTATGTGGCGAGTATTGTTGCTCATTACGTGGTTAATGGTTGATGGTTTGTAACTATTCAGCGTCAAGCTGTGCCTAGTGTTGTAGGAGGGGCTTTAGCCCCGATTGAAGCTTTAATCGGGGCTAAAGCCCCTCCTACGATGGCACGGACTGAGATATCACTGAATAGTTACGATGGCTTAACCGAGCACCGCACTTTCTGTGCGGCGCTCAGTAACCCTTCTGTGTTTGTCGGATAAGGTCGATGGCTAGCGATAAAAGTTGGCGGTCGGCCTTTTCTATTTATGCTCAGCCGCGTGTGCGAAGCATGATATTTCTGGGTTTCTCTGCTGGGCTGCCTTTTTTTATTGGTTTTTTCTACATTGTCAGCCTGGTTGCGGGATGAAGGTGTGGAAAGATCGGTTATCGGTTTTTTTAGCTGGATTGGTGTCACCTATTCAATCAAGATTTTTTGGGCGCCAGTCATCGACAGGGTACCGCTGCCACTGTTGACGCGATGGCTGGGTAAAAGGCGTAGTTGGATGTTGCTTGCGCAACTGGGGATCATTGTCGGCCTGATGGGGTTGGGCAGCTCGGATTCGCATGGCCAGTTGCAGCAGATTGCTTGGTTAGCGGTGTGGGTGGCGTTTTGTTCGGCTACGCAAGATGTGGTTATCGATGCTTATCGCATTGAATCGGTACTTCCCCAGTACCAGGGCGCTATGGCGGCGACTTATGTGCTGGGCTATCGGATGGCTTTATTGATGGCTGGGGCGGGGGCTTTTTATGTCGCAGATTATGCCAGCTGGCGAGTGGCTTATTTTGTAATGGCGTCAGCGATGACGGTGGGACTGATAACGACACTCTGTCTTAAAGAGCCGGAACATGCTCATATAGATGTGGTAAAGGTGGTAAAGCATCAAAATATTTGGCAACGCTTGTCGACAAGCTTCATGGCTGCGGTGTTGAATCCTTTTGCGGAGTTTTTTGAGCGTAATGGCAGAATTGGCTTGTTGATTTTGATGCTGATCGCCGTTTATAAGATGAGCGATATCACCATGGGGGTTATGGCGAACCCGTTTTATCTCGATTTGGGCTTTAGCAAAAAAGACATTGCCGATATTAGCAAGATTTTTGGTTTTTTTATGACGATTGCCGGTGCCGGTTTAGGCGGTGTGCTGGTTGTTAGGTACGGCATCATGCGTCCCTTGTTACTGGGCGCTGTTTTGGTCGCGGTTACTAATTTGTTGTTTGCCGTTTTGGCAGTCAGCGAGCCAAACCTGTTGTTGCTGGCCGGTGTTATCAGTGCTGATAATTTAAGCGGCGGCATAGCGACATCGGTGTTTATCGCTTACCTTTCGAGCTTAACCAGCACGGCGCACACTGCCACGCAATATGCGTTATTCAGTTCGTTGATGACGTTGCCCGCGCAACTGTTGGGTGGGTTTTCAGGGATTGTTGTGGATAGTTACGGCTACACGGTTTTTTTTGTTTACGCGTCAACAGTCGGTTTGCCTGCAATCGTGCTGGTGTTTCTATTGATGCGCTATCAAAGCCGGTCTAAAGCGTGTAATCATAATCCATAATAAGGGGGCATGATCGGAACAGGGTTCATAAACATTAACGGCTCGATTCATAAACAAGATTTAACAGCATCACTTGGCTAGTAGGGTCTATATCATGAAACGAAACTCCATGCGAGTACATTGGAGCGCCATCTTTTTTATTGTTGGGCAATTGTTGAATACTGCGAATTGTCGCACTGGTTTTTATTTGCGCATGCTGATTAATCAGTTTGATTGGAAACTCAAAAGAAATTAAAATTTCTTCATTAAGCCCCCCCCCCCAATGCACTATCGGCAACTATCGACGCGCCTGAGACGCTGATGCAATTGATAACACCCGCTCCAACTATGTCATTGACCTGTACCGGCAACTCAACCCTGCCCCTCATGCCATCACGTAGCTTGATGGATTGAATATCCGTTGGAAAGCTAAGGTGCATATAACTATACGGTGCCCTGAAGATAGTTTTAATCCTGCTCATCCAGGTGACAAGATTCACACCTGATAATATCCGCAGGGTAATTAGCTCATCTACCTCCATGTGAGCGGAAAACCCAAGCTTAAAAGGTGTCTTTATTATCAAGTACTCCCCATCTAGGTAACCGATCAGTTCTGCATAATGAATGACACCATCGCGCACCACCACTTGTAAACGCGATCCGACTTGCAGGTTAATATCTTTAAAATTAGTCATCTCATTTCCCAAAATTATAATTTATCGCTCCTATGCTCCGGCCTGAGAGTGCTGTGGGACGCCCCAGCGTCCCGCAACGCTGGGGCGTTACTAGCTGAATTCACACGCCGGAGCGCGGGAACTATTAATCTTAATACAAGCCCAATTGCAACTGAGCCACTTCCGACATCATTTCCCGCGACCAGGGCGGATCAAGCACTACCTCGACATTCACATGATCGACGCCGGGCAGTGCGCGGATACATTTTTCCACATCGCTTTGGATGACCGGCCCCATCCCGCAGCCTGGGGCGGTCAGAGTCATGATGACATGGACATCATTCAGACCTTCATCTACAGGTGTGACCTTGCACCGATAAACCAGTCCGAGGTCAACAATGTTGACCGGGATTTCAGGATCATAAACCGTCTTCATCACTTCCCAGCAGTTTTTTTTAACCGCCTCTGGATCGGTTTCCAATACCAGCGTGTGCAGGGTATGCGCTTCCTTGCCCAAAGCATCGGCATCTACTCCGGCAATCCGCACCATGTGTCCGTGTTCGCTGACCACGGTATAGTTGTCGCCGAGCGCCTGATGAATGGTGACTATCTGGCCTTTGTTTAAAGTGCCGGTATTGCCGTCAGGGATGGTAACAATGTTGACATCACGGGTTAAAACAACGTCTTCTCTTTCTGCCATAATAATTTAGTTCCGTAGGTCGGGTTAGCGTAGCGTAACCCGACATAAGCGGCTTCGATGCGTCGGGTTACGCTACGCTAACCCGACCTACTAAGGAATGTGCACGAAATAAAGTTAACAAATGAGTATTATCGAGTAGTGTGGGGGCGACTTCAGTCGCCCCCACAGATGCTCAAGTTATTTCGTGCACGTTCCTAAGCTATAAATAGAAGGTTCGGGCATCGACGGCCTGGCCGGTTATACCTATGCTTTCTGGGCCGAATAAATACTGATAGATAGGAGTCAATGATTTCATGGTCGGTAGCTTGCTTTTATCTTCCGCCGGATAGGCTCGTTTTCTTAACGGGGAATCTACCGGCCCCGGTATCAGCGTATTGACCCGGATTTTGCCGAAGGCTTCATGCTCTTCGGCTAGGATATTTGCAAGGCCTTCCAGTGCTATTTTGGAAACACCGTAAGCGCCTGCATAAGCAGGAGCCTTTCTGGCCGAAGAATCAGAGGTGAATACGATGGAGGCATGCTCACTTTTTTGCAGTACCGGCAGCAAAACCCTGCACAGTAAAAAAGGCGCATTCAGGTTAACATTTAAGGTATGCCCCCAGTCTTTGGTTTTGTGCGTGGCGATTGGCGAAAAGATACTGAACTCTACCGCTGAATGCAAAATACCTTGCAGGGAGCCGTACTCCTGATCAATCTTGTCGGCCAATTCCTGATAGTCATTTTCATTGGCTCCGGCCAGATCGAACGGGTACATAGTCGGCTCAGACCCTTTGGCTATCAAAATTGCATCGTAAACCGCTTCCAGCTTAGGAATGTTTTTGTCCAGCAAAATGATATGTGCGCCGTGTTTGGCCAGCGCCAGTGCAGCAGTGCTGCCCAGTCCCCCGCCAGCCCCGGTGATTAAAATAGTTTGATTTGTTAGCGGCATGGTAGTCCGGCGATCCA
Source organism: Methylobacter sp. (assembly GCA_038922455.1). Classification (GTDB taxonomy): domain Bacteria; phylum Pseudomonadota; class Gammaproteobacteria; order Methylococcales; family Methylomonadaceae; genus Methylobacter_A. The sequence continues at coordinate 16,005 of JBCKWP010000024.1, forward strand.
GGTTGATAGTTGGCTGGGCGATTCGATTAACGCATCGGCACCCCAGGTTTCCGGTGCATCGCCGAGGTTAATGTAGCCGTAAACTGCGACCAAAGTTTTCATTTTTGCGTTTTTTCCAGCCGTGATGTCATGCCGGGCATCGCCGATATAAACGCATTCCTGTGGATTGACATCAGCCTGTTTACAGGCTGCCAACATCGGTTCAGGGTGGGGCTTGGGGTTAGCGGTGGTATCACCACTAACGATGCAGGCAGCGCGACCGGTCAGCTTTAATGCAGCCATTAGCGGATGAGTGAAGCGTTCGCGCTTATTGGTAACTACCCCCCATTTCAGCCCTTGGGCTTCAATCGCGGCCAGCGTATCAGTCATACCCGCGAAAAAAACCGTGTGTTCGGCAATATTATTCTGGTAGTGAGTCAGCATGGTTTTCAAAATATCCGCCTTCAACTTGTCATCAAGCGTAGGCTGGCTGGCGTTAATCATGGCCGCAGCACCATAGGAAATAAACGGCTTAATGATTTCAGTTGCAGCGGCATCAAAACCGTGGACGTTGAGCGCCCGATTCATACATGAAATCAAATCCGGCGCGGTATCAACCAGAGTGCCGTCCAAGTCGAATAATACGCAGGATAATTTGAATTCGGCAGTCATAGTCACTCGATACGCTTAAAGGCGGCGATGTAATTGACGTCAATGTCTTTGCCTAGGTTGAAACGTTTGTTAAACGGGTTGTATTCGATGCCGACCATGCCTTGTAATTCAAGGCCTGCCGCCCGTGCCGACTGGCACAGCTCCGACGGTTTGATAAAGGTTTTAAAATCATGGGTGCCTTTGGGCAACATCCGCAACACGTATTCGGCGGCAAAAATAGCCAGCAAATACGCCTTGGGTTTGCGGTTCAGCGTCGAGAAAAACACCATGCCGCCAGGTTTGACCATTTTGGCGCAAGCCGAGATGATCGAACCGGGATCAGGCACATGCTCAAGCATTTCCATGCAGGTCACATGATCGAAGCTTTCCGGCTGTTGTTCCGCCAGGCTTTCGGCGCTGATTTTTTGATAATGCGCGCTAACACCGGATTCAAGCCCGTGCAGATCGGCAATGTCGATCAGGTCTTCACTCAGATCAATGCCCAACGCATTGGCACCTTGTTTAACCAGGGCTTCGGTTAAAATGCCCCCGCCGCAGCCGACATCGACGATGCGTTTGCCAGTAATATCCGCGTAACGCTGGATGAACTGGAGGCGCAATGGATTAATATCGTGCAGGGTTTTGAATTCGCCCTGCGTATCCCACCAGCGTTCCGCCATCGAGCCAAATTTATGGATTTCGTGCGGGTGTACATTATCTGTTGCTGTCATCGTGCTAACCGGAATGCGAGGTTGATATAGCGTACTATATGGGTAGTAAGCGTTCAGCCCCCCCCCCTTTGAAAAAGGGGGATTGAGGGGGATTTATTTGAACAAATCTCCCCTGAACCCCTCTTTTCCAAAGAGAGGGACTGAACGCTTACATATGGGTAGGTTATTCGTCATGTATTGTTCTACAAGAACTCTCTTTTATATGTCGCTTAGGAACATGCACGAAATAAGTTGAGGAACTGTAGGAGCGGCGCATCATCCATCCCTTGATTTTCGACATGACCGAACAAAAAAAGGCCGATGCATGCGCACCGGCCTTTTTTCAACTGATCGAATTACAGGGTATTAACCGCATTCAATTCTTTAAAAGCCTGCTCCAAGCGAACCGCCATACTGACTTCACCGGCACGTTGCCAGACGCGCGGATCGTAGTATTTTTTGTTCGGCTTATCGTCACCGTCCGGGTTGCCGATTTGGCCTTGCAAATAACCTTCGTGTTGCTTGTAGTAGTTCATGATGCCTTCCCAAGTTGCCCATTGGGTGTCGGTATCAATGTTCATCTTGACCACGCCGTAGCTGATCGATTCTTTGATTTCCTCAGGCGTGGAACCTGATCCGCCGTGAAATACAAAATCCAGGGTATTGGTCGGTACGCCGAACTTTTCGGAAACGTGTTTTTGTGAATTAGCCAAAATGCTTGGCGTCAACTTAACGTTACCGGACTTGTAAACGCCGTGAACGTTGCCGAAAGAAGCGGCAATCGTGAAACGAGGGCTAATTTTGCTTAACTGCTCATAAGCGTAAGCGACATCTTCAGGCTGGGTATAGAGCAGGGAATGATCCATATCGCTGTTGTCAACGCCGTCTTCTTCGCCACCGGTGCAACCCAATTCGATTTCCAGGGTCATACCCATTTTAGACATACGCGCCAGATACTGGCCGCAAATTTCGATATTTTCTTGCAGGCTTTCTTCAGACAAATCCAGCATGTGTGAGCTGAATAATGGCTTACCGGTTGCCGCGAAATGTTTTTCACCGGCATCCAACAAGCCGTCGATCCAAGGCAACAGCTTTTTAGCTGCGTGGTCGGTGTGCAAAATGACCGGAACGCCGTAAGCTTCAGCCATGGCGTGTACGTGCTGAGCGCCGGAGATAGCACCCAAAATAGCCGCTTGCTGGCCTTCGGCTTTCAGGCCTTTACCGGCGAAAAATGCCGCGCCGCCATTGGAAAGCTGGATGACGATGGCTGATTTTACTTTCGCGGCCGCTTCCAACGCTGCATTAATCGAATCGGTGTTAATGACATTAACCGCAGGCAATGCAAAGCTGTTTTTTTTACAAATCGCAAAGATTGTTTGTACGTCATCGCCAGTGACAACACCGGGTTTTACTACATCTAAAATTTTCTGAGACATTAAGGGTTCCTATTACGTTAAGGATGATCAAACCGAGAGCCATTGCGACTGCAGAATATATCCGCCGTCCAATGCTGTCTGCCGCCTATTATAAAGTGTGTTTAGGCAATAGGCTACTTGACAATACGGTGATCCCGGCATAGCAGCTCTCATCTCTGAAGTTAATAATCTAATTCTTCAAAAACTACCCGTTCTTTAGTAAGCTTTCAAAACCATACCTTATCCTCGCTTTTGTTGATCTACCAAGGCTTATCTCCCATCCCCGCTAAATCCCGGCTGCCATGAATGACGGCGATGATATAGATGCTCTCCGACTGGATCAGATAGATAATACGATAGCCTTGAAAGATCAACTCCCTGACATCGACTCTTTCCTCGGCTTCCGGCACTCTGCGACCTATTACGGGAAAAGTTTCCAGTTTTGTAACGGCGTCAAAAATACGTTCAATAAATTGCCTGGCATAAAAGTTAGAGTCTTTGGCAATATAAGCCTGAATGGCTTCTAAATCTTCTAATGCCGGTTCCGTCCAATTAACCTTCATTGCCCAAGAGCCGTCTTTTAGCATTTTCACTGGATAGAACACGGCCTTCATCGACAGCATTCAGTCCTTTTTCGATTTTCTGTTTAACATAAAGCTCATACATAATGTCATCCCACGTTGCCTGGTCTGATACATGATTAATAATCTGTTTTGCGGCTTGTTTAGCGGATTGCATGTTTTTCTCCTTTGTTATACGTCTTAAATAGTATCTTAATAATTCTATCTGTTGAAGATATCGACTTTCAGAAATTAAATTCCCATGACTCCAATTTAAAAATACTTATAAAATCAATGTGTTTTTTATGCGGAGATCGGAAACTATTTATCTGAAAGTGTATAGGTCCATTTTAT
>JBCKWP010000025.1:0-19295 GCA_038922455.1 Methylobacter sp.
ATCCCTGCCGAAATGACAAACATTTTGGCGCTGGCTGAAACAGCTTGCTAACTAGGAAATGTAATGGGTAAATATGAACGGTTTATGAATAGATTGTAATTCATTTAAGAAACAATCCATCAACTCCTACTGCTATTGTCAACAATAGCTGTCTTGATTATAGTTAACTCGCAGTAAAAGCAAATCTTTTCAACTTACACGAGGACTTAGTCATGAATGACTTCTATAAAGATATTTTAATCGGAACGGTATTTGTAATCGGCCTGTTAGGCTTTATTTCCGGTGAATTCATTATCTCATCTACGCTATTCGCATCAGCGGCCATTGCCAGCAACGTTAACCTGAACCGTAAACGAGGCAAAGCCGAGCAGTTTTTATGCGACTAATGCCCTTAGCTGAACCATTTAAACCATCAGTTTAAAGGCTTCCAGGGCTTAACGGCCTTGGAAGCCTTTTGTTTTTAAGCCCCCTACCTTCGCTTGACCCATTGTTTTTACATGCACACTAACGAGTAAAAACGCCCCCTAGTATTATTGTTTTTCCCTTTTCAAGATAGACGTTCTCTGGACAAAGCGCATTGTTTTCGTCATTCGGCTATTTGGCCGGAGGTAAGGCATTTTCTTTTTGACGGAACCAGTCGATAATAGCCCTATCGTTAACTTAACCCTAAATGAGAAAAAAATGAGCAATGTCTTTAGTTTTACCGGCACTGTGGGCCGTGATTGTGAAGTGCGTTATTTGCCGTCCGGCCAAGCGGTATTAAATGTTACCGTAGCCAACAATATCGGCTTTGGCGATAAGCAGCAGACGCTATGGATCAGGTGTGCGCTGTGGGGGAAACGCGCCGAAGGATCATTAAAGGATTACCTGAAAAAAGGCCAGCAGGTGTTCGTCTCGGGCGAATTGAGCCAAAGCGAATATCGGGCGCAAGACGGATCGACCAAAACTAGCCTGGAACTGAATGCCAATATTATCGATTTGGTCGGCAAAAGAAACGAGTCGAACCAACCCCAGCAACAAAACTATCCATCGCAAGGCTCACAAGGCCAGCCATCAGCCCCGCAAGCTCCTAGCCATGATAATTTCGATGCACCGTATGATGACGATATCCCGTTCTAGTTTATGGGAAAAATATCGGACAACCCTGGAGCAGACCGGCAGAAGGTGATTGTCACCGAGCACAATTTGTTAGTGACTCATGGGCAAAGCAAGAAACTGGCGGAACTACGTAAAAAGCTTCAACCGAATCTGCCGGTTGGAGCGGTACCGAAAAAACCGCTACCTTCCGGTTTAAAGCCGGAAGTCTCATCAGAGCTGGATAAAGCAAGGACGCTTATCGATGCCAGCATTACTCAAATAATGCGCAGTTTTCCCAAGGGCATGAAAAACCGGCTGTTCGGTTTCAAATTCGGCTCTGTTGATGCGATAAAAACCATGAGCATAAAATCCGCGTTTAAAATATTAGGCATTGATGAGTGTTCGGTGGCAATGAAGTTGATTGCCAAGCTGGACTTTCATGGGAATGAGGTTAAAGGCAGCTGACTTTTCCGTTTGTTTAAAGCCGTAAGGCAGGAGGGAATGCGCATAAATCACAGTCGTTACTGGCTTCTATCACCGACCCGCCTTTTCAGACTATAGGCTATTCACTTAAAGCGGGACGGATGCGAGGCTTAACCTTAGACTGTCCCGGCTTAAATGGGAAGCCAGACCATACAAAAAGCTGCGCGGTGCTTAGGGAGGGTAAAAGGCGGCACGAAAAAGCGGTCATCACAGGACAGGATTGCTTGGTGTATAATCGAATTTTTTGTATCAGTTAGGATAAACAATGGAAGCTTACCCCGAAAAAACCTGTTCAATAGACCGTCTGGTCACTCATGCGAAACTGGTAGAAGCGACAAAAGCCGGAATGAAAACACAACAGCGTCGTGATGGCGTCTATGGCTTGCCTGGCGAAACTTTCGACCTGGACGGGATGACGTTTATCGTTACCGATTTAAAACGCCAGCGCTTAGGCGACATGACCGACGCCGATGCAAAGGCTGAGGGTTATCCCAGTCTTGAACTATACCGGGATATTATCTTAAAGATGCATGCTGGAATGACCTGGGAAGCCGACAGCCTGGTATGGGTGCATAGTTTTACGGCCAAGGCAGATTAGCAAACCACACCTCAGCCGTGCCGGGTTGTCTGTTATTTGGCAACCCTCGTCTATCCGGGCGAGAGTTAGTATTGCCGTTCCTGTTGATACCCGTCTAAAGGCGCGGCACCGGCCTTCAAGCTGTTGGACATCGACGTGGCCGTTCTTTGAAATGGCCGCTCAATGTACCGGTACGAAAGCATTGCAAACGCAAAAACACCGACAATATAAACGAAGCTTATCCAGCCTTGGTGATTCCCCGTCACCAACTCCTGCCACAAATACACCGTGTAGGATATTCTGCCTAAATAACATAACCGCCTGTTTTTAAAAATAACAGTAATACCGTGCCGGTGCTGTTTTTTTCTGCAACCAGGCCGGAACAAATCACAAAACCGCTGATTACAAAAAAGACCAAGACGCCCAGTTCGCCGAGCCGATCCAGCGGGTCTAAATAAGGCGCTAGCGCCGCCACTTTTAAGCCGCTGTAAACGAAAACATGTGACTGAATGACCATGACAACGGCCAGGAACCGCCAGACATCGATAGTGTCGATTCTTGCCGCTACGGCGTCTTTATTCGTGTTACACAATGTGACTTACTCTGATTTAGGAAATGACAGGGCGAACAAGCCGCCCCGATTTTTATGCGGGATTAAATTTTTCGACTGTAGCTGCCGAATCGACTTTTAAATCGACTCGCTATTTAGAGGGATATGTTTTCTTCAAATCAACTGGCTAAATAATACAAACCACTACTTAAACAAACTAACGAAAATAGGGTGTTAATGCGCTTTCCGGTACTGAGCCCCAATACGCAACCGCTAAGGCAAATGGCCAAGCTCATCAGCATTAACGCCGAGAAATACTGCACGGCGCTGGAATCGGCCGGAATTTCTGTTGCATGGACATAGCCGTGGAATACGGCAAAAAACGCTACGCCCAAAAAGAGCATTTTAGAGCGTTGTTTTTGATTGATCGTGACCAGCAAGCCAAAAGCGACTAACGATAACGCGATGAATAATTCGACAAACGGAATCTGCACTGCATAAACATTAAGCAAGGCACCTGCCGCCATCAATGCAAAAAATACAGCGGGGAGTGCAAACATCGCTTTGCCGCCCTGTTTAGCCGCAATTAAGCCAACCGCCATTAATACCAGCAAGTGATCGATGCCGGTCAATGGATGCAGCAAACCGCTGATCAAGCTGTGGTCGATATGCCCGCCAGTATGTGCATAGAGTGAGGGAGAGACGAGACATAAGGCGGCAATCAGCCCGTTTTTAATACGCATAAATGAGTCCTCTTAAGATTGTTAACCGGTCAACAATGCCCCCGCAAGATTATTGCCGGTCATGGTCGTAAAAAAGGCCTCAGTCTATTAACTGGCCTGAGGTCTGTCAACGCTTTATCGACGCGTTATCGATTAAAGAGCCTTAAGCGCATTCGCCAGCAGCACGTTGAGCCTTATGCAGGCGCTCGGATGGTCGATGCTGTCGGTGCTCCAGACGGTTTTAACCCCGGCATTAAGAATATAAGCGTAAGCATCGCCGCAAAACAAGGCATGGGTGACAACGGCATAAATGTCCAGGCAACCTGCGGCTTGCAGCAGTCCGGCGGCTTTGGCGAGGGTTCGGCCGGTGCTGGCCATGTCGTCTATGATGATCACCGGTTGGTTGCGGTAATCTTTATCAGGCAAAGTCATTTCGACCTGTTTATCACCGAGCCGGTTTTTAGCGGCAATGGCGTAATCGAAACCAATATTGCCTGCGATAGCGGCAACCCATTGTTTTGATTCGCTGTCCGGCCCGAGCAGTAGCGCATGTTTGAATTGTTGTTTTAGGAAAATACCAATTTCGTTAGCGGCGGTAAGGCTGATGGCATTTTTTATCGGAATCGCCTGGGTTAATGACGAAATACGGTGCAAATGCGGGTCTACGGTGAGCACGTCGTCGAACAGGTCTGCCAGCAACTGGCCTACGATGCGCTGGCTGACCGCCTCGCCGGGCTGGTTGGCGATGTCCTGGCGCATGTAGCTTAAATAAGGCACAACCAGGGTCAGGCGTTTCGCGCCTAATTCCCGTGCGGTGGTGGCGCACAGCAACAGTTCGATCAGCTTATCGTTAGGCTGGTTCAGGCTGCGGCAAATAATAAGGTGTTCCGGCAATGACGGCGGCAGGCGAATCAAGCTTTCGCCGTCAGGAAAATGATGCACCACCGCCTCGGCCAGCGGCACGTCAAGCCGTACTGCCAAGCGTTGTGCTTGACTTAAATAGTCGGGGAAGGCGAGTATCATCATGGGTCGGAATTGTTTCAAGTTAAAAGGCAATCAGCGACTTAATGATTTGTTCATCGCTGCCTAAGGTGTAGCCGTTATTGTGCATGGCCAAATCCTGGGCGAATTTAAAGTCGGCAGGGAATTCCGCATAGATGCGATATAAAATATCGCCTTTTTTGACCGGATTACCCAGTTTTCTTAATAAATCGACGCCCGCTTTTTTCATCATCGGCGCACCGGCAAGCCGGGCGATTTTTGCCATTTGGAAGTTGTCGATACGGGTGACTACGCCGTCGCAATCGGCAAAAACTTCATGACAAAGACTGCCGGGGCGCAGGTCTATCGTTTTTGCACCTTGCGCCTGAATTATGGCATTCATCTTGGCGTTAGCCCGACCCGATTCGAGTATGTCCCTGGCAATCGCATAACCTTGCCCGCCGCGTACATCGGGATCGAATTCAATAATTCGACCCGCCAGCTGCAAAGATTTCTGGCGTAAATCGAACGGCGCATCGGGGTCGTTTTGCAACACCTGCATAATGTCCCGAGCCTCCAGCACCGGGCCTATGCCCCGCCCTATCGGCTGACGACCATCGGTAATCATCACTTCCAGATGAATGTTAAGCCGGTCGCCGACAAACTCGAACAGCTTGCGCAAAGCCAGCGCCTGATTCATGTGCCGCACTTTAGCCGTCGGGCCGACCGGAATATCGATAATCAAATGCGTGGAACCGGCGGCCAGTTTTTTGGACAGGATCGACGCCACCATTTGCCCCTGCGAATCGATACCCAGCGGCCGCTCAACCGAAATCAGCATGTCATCGACCGGCGCAAGTCTGGCCGTGCCACCCCAAGCCAAACAGCCGCGTTCCTGGCGCACGATGTCGTGCAGCTGATCCGGCGTCAGGTTGACCTCGGCCAGCACCTCCATAGTGTCGGCCGTACCTGCCGGCGAGGTGATCGCGCGACTGGAGGTTTTCGGAATCAACATGCCGTGCGCGGCGACAATAGGCACGACCAACATCGAAGTACGATTGCCGGGGATACCGCCGATGCAATGTTTATCGGCCACCAGCGATTCGTGCCAGTTCATGGTGTCGCCGGATTGCAGCATCGCACGGGTCAAAAAAAGCAGCTCGTCGCGGTCGAGGTTGTTTTGCCCGGTTGCGACCAGGAATGCCGCCATTTCCATTTTCGAATAGCGGGCTTCAACAATATCGGTGGTTATACTGATGAAGTCATCTTGATCGAGACGTTCGCCGTTGATTTTGCGACGCACCGCATCCATCGACTTTGGGGGCTCAGCATGATTGACGGTGACTAGGCAGCCTTCAGCGACATTGAGCTGTGCGAATGCCTGCTCGGACAAGCCCAGCTCCCCGGGCAGAACGATGGAGCTATCATCAACCACATTAAGCACGGCGAGTACCTTAGAACCGTTGCTGCTAACCAGAATTTTAGACAATGCCTGAAAACCCTCCGCCCGGTACATGCTGCACTCGCGGTTCAAATAAGCGACGTTTTCATGATAGGTGTCAATAGCGATGCGGCGAACTTGCAGGGTGTCATTACTCATGGGGTTTAAAATAGTCGGCAAATAGCGTGAATTGATGATGCGGCTTGAACTGGATATTGTCAACAACACACCGCTATTGCATAACACCCGTTAGTTCAGTTATCGTTGAAATCCTTAATGTCAGGAACACCAATGAAAAAATGCACATGGGCACTGTCCAGTCCGAAACAAGAACACTATCATGATCATGAATGGGGCGTGCCGGTGCATGACGACCGGCTGCTGTTTGAGCTGCTGATTCTTGAGGGCGCTCAAGCCGGTTTAAGCTGGTCTACTATTTTAAACAAACGCGACGGCTACCGCTTAGCCTTCGATAATTTCGATGCTGAAACCATTGCCGCTTACGATGATAAAAAAATCAACGCACTGTTGGCTAATCCTGCGATAGTCAGAAATAAACTGAAAATCAATGCTGCGGTCATCAACGCACAAGCTTTTTTGAATGTTCAACAGGGTTTCGGCAGTTTCGATGAATATATCTGGCTATTTGTTGATAGCAGACCGTTGCACAATGCCTGGAAAACTGCCGCCGACCTTCCGACTTCTACGCGAATGTCCAAGGTAATGAGCAGGGATCTTAAAAAGCGCGGTTTTAAGTTTGTCGGCGACACTATTTGTTATGCTTATATGCAGGCGACCGGCATGGTCAACGATCACACCACCGATTGTTACCGGCATGCTCAAATTAAAAACAAATATTCATTAAGGAGTAATACGATGCGTTATCTACATACCATGGTTCGGGTTCATGACCTGAATGAATCGCTCGATTTTTATTGCAACAAACTGGGACTGGTCGAATGCGACCGGCTGGACAGCGAAGCAGGACGCTTCACCTTGGTCTATCTGCATGCGCCGCAAGATGCCGATCAGGCCAAAAAGATGCACGCGCCGTTGCTGGAACTGACTTACAACTGGGACACCGACGACTACATGGATGCAGGAGGTAGAGCAATGCATGGAGCAATTGCCGGAGATTACGGCGGTGGCCGCAACTTCGGACATCTGGCTTTTGAAGTCGATAACATTTACGAAACCTGCCAAAAACTAATGGCTGCCGATGTGCTGATCAACCGTCCGCCGCGTGACGGCCATATGGCGTTTATACGCTCGCCGGATCAGATTTCTATCGAGTTGTTGCAAAAAGGTGCGCCGCTGGAACCAGCAGAACCATGGCTTTCTATGGGAAATACGGGGAGTTGGTAAGCCACGCAGGATGATATTTAAAATCTTCGCTTGAACATTTCCGCTATAGCCGTTGATAAGTAGTCGTTCAAAAGTCTTTTAACAGGAGTAAAACGGCTTTAGCTGTTTTCAGCAAATGTTAAAAGAAATATGATCTTGTACTTATTCATGAGCTGTGGCTGTTTCGCTCAAGCACTACATAGCTGAGACATCGTATAAACATTAGGAACGTGGTTGCAAACCCCGTCCCGCTTAGGGGGAATAGTTAAACAATATGAAAGCAAACGAATTACAGATAAATAACTTTTTACAAGCACCCAATGTACAGTTTGTAATTCCTGTATATCAACGAAATTATGATTGGACAAATACTGAATGCAAAGATTTATTGAATGATATTATCTCAGTAGAAACGGAAGACAGAGGAACACATTTTATTGGTAGCATTGTATTTGTACACGAAGGCACTTATAGCACCAGCGAAGTAAAAGAATTAGTTATTATAGATGGGCAACAACGTTTAACTACCATTAATATCTTGTATGTGGCTCTTTATCGTTTTGCAAAAGAAAACAGCAATGCCCAAGATGCAGAGCGTTTATACAATATGTTTTTAACCAACCAATATGTTAAGAATGAGTCGAGCAAATTAAAGCTGAAACAAACAGATAGTAATTCCATAGCTTTTAAAGCCATTATGCTTGGTACAGAGAGTGAATCAATTGCATTTTCAAACGTTATAGAGAACTACAACTATTTTAGAAGTATCATTAATGATGACAATTTCGAATTGATTTTACGAGGCTTAAATCGATTGATATTTGTAGAAATTTCTTTAGAAAGAGATAAAGACGACCCGCAACGCATTTTTGAAAGTTTAAATTCAACGGGTTTAGATTTATCGCAATCTGATTTAATACGGAATTTTATCTTGATGGATTTGCCACCCAAAGACCAAAACAGAATATTTGAAACCATTTGGAATCCAATTGAAGAAAATGCAAAAGATTTAGTAAAACAAAGTTCTTTGGTTTCGGACTATATAAGAGATTACTTAACGCTTCGTAACAAAAAAATACCAAATAAAAATAAGGTTTACGCAGAGTTTAAAAGCCTGTACGCCAACAAAAAAGATGAAGCCTATCAGCAGGAATTGGAAAATATAAAATCCTTATCCATACACTATAAAAAGTTTGTCAATCCAACAACGGTTACCGATGCTAACATCAGAAAGGAATTAGAATACATTAATCGCTTAGAGATAAATGTGGCTTACCCTTTTCTACTTCAAGTATTTGAAGACACTGAAAACGGTTTACTTGCAAAAGATGAATTGATAAAAGTGCTTAAACTCATTCAAAGCTATGCTTGGAGAAGGTTTATTGTTGGCTTACCTACCAGCGCTTTAAATAAAATATTTATGACCCTATATTCGGAAGTAGATACAGAAGAATATTATGATTCTATTGCAAAGGCTTTACTCAAAAAGAAAGGTAGTGCCAAATTTCCAAGCAACGAAGATTTAAAAACAGCATTAAAGGATAAGGATTTATATAACACTCAACCAAAGAATAGAAATTATTTATTTGAAATGTTAGAGAATTTCAATAACCGTGAATATGTTAATACGAGTAACGAGCAGATTACAATAGAACACATTTTTCCAAGAAACCCAAATGAAAATTGGAGTACCGATTTATCTTCCGATGAGTATTTTCTCTTTAAAGAAAAGTATTTAAATACCATTGGAAACCTTACACTTTCTGGAAACAATGGAGCTTTGAGTAACAAATCTTTTTTAGCAAAAAAAGAAATGAATATTGATGGAAATGAACAAGGTTATCAATTCAGCAGGTTGTGGTTAAATTCATATTTAAAATCATTATCCAATTGGGATGTGGAAAAATATGAAGAAAGGCTGCATATCATTTATGAACGCTTCTTAAAAATATGGGAATACCCAGATGTAATAATTGCAGATGGAGACGAATCGGAAGAACAAAGCATTTTTGATGCGGATAGCCCAACACATAAAAAACTGGAGTATTTTATTTTTGAAAATACAAAAGTTGAAGAAGATAAAATCGCCCAAATGTATTTTTATGTAATTAGAAATCTTTATGAAAAAAACTCTCAATTATTGGTAAGTAATCAAGAAGTATTTAAAATAACAAGAAATGCCGCTGATTTTAGATCTTCACAAGAAGTAATAAATGGTTGGTTTATAGAATCAAATATAGATAGCAATTCAAAATTCGTTATTTTAAAAAAGCTACTTACATTATTTGAAATGGAAGATGAATTATCTATCAAATATTTATCAAGTGTAGAAAACGAAGCAGAGCCAAATAGATTTGGGATAAGAAAGAAATATTGGCAACAAATCTTGCCTCTATTAAATCACACTAATTTATTCGCAAATGTCAATCCAACAAAAGACCATTGGCTAGGCACAGGTGCAGGTATTGGTGGCATTTCTTACACACTAATAATTACAAAAACTCACGTTAGAATTGAATTGACAATTTCAACTTCAAGCAAAGAGAAGAACAAGATGTATTTCAAGAAACTTCTAAAAAATAAAGAAGCTATTGAACAAACTTTTGGTAACTCACTAATTTGGGAAGAACTTCCTGAAAATAAAATGAGCCGAATTAAAATTGAACAGCAAGGCGTTAACTATTTTAATGAAACTGACTGGACAAATATGAATGATTTTATTGTTTTAAATCTTCCAAAGTTTGAAAATTCAATACAACCTTTTATTAAAAATCTGAAATAACATAACTTACAACCATGCCCTTTAAGCCGGACGGGGCATGTTGCCCCGCCCGAAACGTTTTGCGTTGGTTAAAGGCTCGGACATCTCAGAAACGTTAGGAACGGGGTTGCAAACCCCGTCCCGCTTGGGGAAATAAAAACTTGTTTGCGCACAATACAAGACCTGACCCGTATTCTGGAGGACTTAAAGGATTTGGCAGCGATTGCCGAACAAAAAGATAAGCCAACGACACATTGGGTGACCGTGAAACAGGAACTTATTAAGGATATTTATAAATGAACACCGATTACCACACCATTATCACTATAGAACCGGGCAAACGTAGCGGCAAGCCTTGTATTAGAGGCTTGAGAATTACCGTTGATGACATTCTCGACTGCTTTGCGGCAGGCATGACGGAACAAGAGGTTTTAGAGGATTACGACTATTTAACGCAAGAGGATATAAGGGCTTGCTTTGCTTATGCAGCAGATAGAGAGCGGCATACGCGGGTCATTAGCGGATGAAGCTTTTATTTGATGAAAACCTGTCGCCTAAAATGGTGGTAGCGTTGGCTGATGTTTTTCCAGACTCCGCCCATGTTGACCGGATTGGCTTGGGTGGCGGATCAGATGATGATGTTTTGGCGCTACGCCAAAGAAAACGGTTTTATGCTCGTCAGCAAGGATTCTGATTTTTACGAAAAAAGCATTTTGTACGGTCACCCGCCCAAGGTTATCTGGATAAAGCGCGGCAACTGCACTAATCGACAGATTCAACTATTATTGAGAAACAAAGCCAAAGTTATTATCGAGTTTTATCATAACTAGAGGTTACGCATTGACAAAAGCATATTACCAACAATCAATGGCTTACGATTCTGAATTCAGCAAAAATGCAATTTTCAAAATAGCTAACACATTGATTTTTAAGTCATCATATTTGTCAATGCGTAACTTCTAATAACGATGATGTTTCATTTATCCGCATTACTTAACATTCAATCAAACTGTCACAATTCAATTTAACCGGGTAGCTTTAGCAAGTAGGTCGGACATGCTGTTTATGCCCGACATCACTCCGCCACCGCGACCCAATGTCGGGCAACGCTTAGCTGTTGCCCGACCTACTAGACTTAAATCGCCTTCTTAATCCGCTCCAGCGCATTTTGCAGGTTCGCCATGCTGGTGGCTATCGAAATTCTAATATGACCAGGTGTGCCGAACGCGGAACCCGGCACCAGCGCAACACCGGCTTGTTCGATCAAATATTCGGAAAAATCAAGGTCGTCATTGATGTTATCCAGTCTTGCGATAAGTTTTTCCACGTTGGGGAACACATAAAAAGTCCCGTCGGTTTCCAGACATTCAACGCCTTCAATGCTGTTGAGTTCGGCAACCACATAATCGTGGCGCTTTTTGAACTCAACACACATATCGTCGATAAAACTTTGGTCGCCGGTTAACGCGGCTTCGGCGGCATGTTGCGAAATCGAGGTCGGGTTGGAGGTGCTTTGCGACTGGATGGTGCACATCGCCTCGATCAAATCCGCAGGGCCTGCGGCATAGCCGATACGCCAGCCGGTCATCGAATAGGCTTTGGATACGCCATTCATGACCACCGTGCGATCATAAAGTTCAGGATGCGCATTTAAAATGTTAACGAATGTGCCCTGCTTCCACAGGATGTGCTCGTACATGTCATCGGTGGCGATGATGATGTTGGGGAAATCCTTAAGCACGTCGCCCAGCGCTTTAAGCTCTTCCAGATTATACGCAACGCCGGATGGATTAGACGGGCTGTTGATAAAGATCAACCGCGTTTTATCGGTAATGGCGGCGCGCAATTGCTCAGGCGTTATTTTAAAGTTTTGCGCTTGGGTGGTTTCGATAATCACCGGTACGCCGTCTGCCAATAACACCATATCAGGATACGAAACCCAAAACGGCGCGGGGATGATAACTTCATCGCCGTGGTTAAGCAGAGCCTGAGTCAGGTTGAACGAGCTTTGTTTGCCGCCGCAAGAAACCAGAACCTGGTTGGCTTGGTAATCAAGACCGTTATCGTTCTTGAACTTGGCGATAATGGCTTTTTTCAGGCTGGGTATGCCGTCAACTGCGGTGTATTTGGTGTAACCATTCTCGATAGCTTTAATTGCCGCCGCCTTAATATGATCCGGGGTGTCGAAATCCGGCTCGCCAGCGCCAAGGCCGATGATGTCTTTGCCCGCCGCGCGCATTTGCGCGGCTCTGGCAGTAATCGCCAAAGTAGGTGATGGTTTAACTGCCTGGACTCTGTTAGAAAGTTTGATGCTCATGTTTCCCCGTGTAAAATCAATGTCAAAGATGGAGGGGATTATACATTATGTATAATGGCTTACTTACATCAGCTATAAAAAAATCATGCCATCGTTTCCACGCTCCGGCGTCATTGCCATTAACTTAAGAAATTTTAGGTATTGTGGGCGCGAATTTATTCGCGCAGTAGGCTTATTCGAAAGCGCGAATAAATTCGCGCCCACGACTTAATTTAATGGCAGTGCCCCCTGTGTCGTGTTGCATATATTGAGAAGTCCAATTGAAAAAGAAGTTTAAACTCCACAGCCGATTCCAGCCTGCCGGCGATCAGCCTACCGCGATAAAAGTCTTGGTCGAGGGCCTGAATGATGGCGAAGTACACCAGACTTTGTTGGGCGTGACCGGCTCCGGCAAAACCTTCACCATCGCCAATGTGATTAATCAGGTGCAGCGTCCGGCTATGATTATGGCTCCCAACAAGACCCTGGCTGCGCAACTCTACGGCGAGATGAAGGAGTTCTTCCCGGAAAACTGCGTCGAATATTTCGTCTCGTATTACGACTATTACCAGCCGGAAGCTTATGTTCCTGCGTCCGATACCTTTATCGATAAGGATGCGGCGATCAACGAGCACATCGAACAAATGCGCTTGTCAGCGACCAAGGCGTTAATCGAACGAGACGACACCATCGTCGTCGCCACGGTTTCGGCGATTTACGGCTTGGGCGAGCCGGAATCTTATTTCAAAATGGTCTTGCATCTGGTCAAAGGCGACATGATTAACCAGCGCGACATATTGCGGCGACTGGCGGAAATGCAATACACCCGCAATGACCTTGACCTGCGCCGGGCAACCTACCGGGTGCGCGGCGAGGTGATCGATGTGTTCCCGGCCGAATCGGACAGCGAGGCGTTACGGATAGAGTTGTTCGATGACGAGGTTGAACGACTGTCGTTATTCGATCCGCTGACCGGCGAAATCATCCGGCGACTGGCGCGTTATACGGTTTATCCGAAAAGCCATTATGTGACGCCAAGAGAGCAGCTATTAGAAGCGGTTGAGGCCATTAAAATAGAGCTTAAACAACGTCTGGAACAATTGCGCTCGCTGGATAAGCTGATCGAAGCGCAACGGCTGGAGCAACGGACGCTGTTTGATATTGAGATGATTTTGGAAGTCGGTTATTGCTCCGGTATTGAAAACTATTCCCGCTACCTGTCCGGCAGAAGCGCGGGTGAATCGCCGCCGACTATGTTCGATTACTTGCGCGACAATGCCCTGGTGATTATCGATGAAAGCCATGTCGCCGTGCCGCAGATCGGTGCTATGTATAAGGGCGACCGGTCGCGCAAGGAAACGCTGGTTGAATACGGCTTTAGGTTGCCGTCCGCCCTGGATAACCGCCCGTTGATGTTTAATGAATTTGAGGCGAAAGCGCGGCAACGGATTTATGTATCGGCAACGCCGGGGCCTTATGAAAGAGAGCATTCCGGTGTTTTTGCCGAGCAGCTGGTCAGGCCGACCGGCTTGCTCGATCCCGTCGTCGAAGTGCGCCCGGCGACCACTCAGGTCGACGATTTGCTATCGGAAATTCACAAGCGCGTTGCCGTCAAAGAACGGGTATTGGTAACCACCTTAACCAAACGGATGTCCGAAGATTTAACCGAATATCTGTCGGAGCACGGGGTGAAGGTACGTTATCTGCATTCCGACATCGACACCGTGGAGCGGGTCGAAATCATCCGCGATTTGCGACTGGGGATGTTCGATGTAGTGGTGGGCATCAACCTGTTGCGCGAAGGGCTTGATATACCGGAAGTGTCATTGGTTGCGATACTGGATGCCGACAAGGAAGGCTTTTTGCGTTCGGTGGTGTCGCTGGTGCAAACCATCGGCCGGGCGGCGCGGAATGTCAACGGCAAGGCCATTTTGTACGGCGATAAAATCACCAAATCGATGCAGCAGGCGATCGATGAAACCGACCGTCGCCGCGAAAAACAGCACCAGTTTAATATCGAACATCATATAGTGCCAACGACTATTATCAAGTCGGTCACCGATATTCTGCAAGTATCGATACCCGGTTCCGGGCTGACCAGCGGCAAAAAACTGCTCAGCAAAGTGGCGGAATTTTCGGCCGACTACAAGGCGGTCATGACCCCCAAGCAGGCGGGCAAGAAACTCAAGCAACTGGAAGACGCCATGTATCAACATGCGAAAAACCTAGAGTTTGAGCAGGCCGCGAAGATCAGGGATGAGATTAAGGTGTTGCAGGGCTTGATGTTGGCGTAATCAGAGGCGTATTACTCGCGAATGATGCGCTTCACTGCGTTCAGCACATCCTATGGTTCTATGGCTTTACAGCAATTTGACCAATGCCGCAATGACGGCTATTTGTCCAAGCGCAATGCCGACTATCCATTTGATAAGCCGGTTTTCAAGCTCCAGTAAATCAGTTTTAGCGGCCAAATGAGCTAAGTCAACGCCTTGTGCAGCCCGGACGGTGTCCGTTAAAACCTCGGCTTGGCTTTCTGTAAAACCAGCTTCTTTAAGTTTTTTAACAAATTCGTGGGTGTCGAAAGTGAGGGTGGTCATTGTGAAGCCTCCTAAAATGAATGAAGCCATTATGCCCCATTTATGAAAAAATTGAGCAACTAAAGCAACTAGAAGACGCCATGTACCAACATGCGAAAAATCTTGAATTTGAGCAGGCCGCGAAGATCAGGGATGAGATTAAGGTGTTGCAGGGCTTGATGTTGTGTCGGGTAGGATGGGTAGAGCGGTAGCGAAACCCATCAATATAGGACGTTGATTATGATGGGTTTCGCGTTGCTCTACCCATCCTACCGCGCTATAATCCGTTAAAACGTTTCGGACGGGGTAACAAGCCCCGTCCAGCCATGAAAAAGCGGCTCTAACCCGGCAGTCAACCGGACCTGCGCGAAAAGCCGCGCAGGCCGGTTACTTTTACGTTATGCATAGAGGAACACGATGTTAAAACTAATGATTGCGGCACTTGCTGTTCTTGCCTTTAGTGGCTGTGCAACGTCCTTGAAGGTAGAGAAACTGCAACACTTTACACCTCAATCAAAAACCTTTGTGCTGTTAGGTACGACGCAATGGGATTCAAAAATACGTACGGACTTAGCCAAAAAAGGGTTTAAGGTTCTGCGGTTCGCCTCGCAGAACCAAGTTATTACAGAGGGTAAAAATGGAGAAATCGCGCGGGTATTCAATGAAGCAGAGGCAAGATATGGCATCACGTTTTCTTGGGAGGATGTAGATCGATGCGTCCAAAACAGTTCGCGCCTTATCAATGGTACTTTTGAAATCACGGACATAAAAACTAACGAAGTACTTTTAGTAATTGAAAAAGGAGGTTGGACTAGCCCTTGCGGATTTTTTATGTCGCGCGGGATGGTCTTTGAAGATCTCGCCGAGGCTCTATCGAACGCTTGGAAATAGGCATAACGATTAAGGTTAGGCGCTTTCCAATCGCGTAGGATGGGTAGAGCGATAGCGAAACCCATCTTTTTTCAAAAACCATCTATTCCAAATCAACTCCGAATTCACAATTTTCCATCCCCGCCCAATCCTCCGGCAAAATACCCATACGAACATACTGATGAAAAGATGAATACGGCCAGTCGGACACTTTCTGGACATAACCGTGTTTTACGGGGTTAAAGTTGGGTCGTGCGACATCTTTTCGTTGCCCGACATTTTGGCGTCCGATGATGCGGCGGACAAAAACAGAGCCCCGTCGCTATACTTGGAGCTTTGGAAAGTCGGGCATAAACAGCATACTCGATCTACTAGGCTTGATTATTTACGCTTGTTCAAAGGTTTTGCTGCGCACTTCGGTTACTTTTTATTTAAGGCAATTCGCAATAGGGTAAACTATGATAATTTAATTCGTCTTATCTCTTTGTTAATTTTGGAACACTTATGACTAATTGGTTAGAAACCTGTCAAAAACAACTAGCCAGACTGGAAAAAACATCGGTATTGGCAGATAAACTGATTACATTGGGCAATAAAACCGGTGTGGATATTCCCTCTGATCTGCTAAGTCGGCTCAATATAGAGCGGCCGCGATTAAACAGGCAATTAGAGCGCCTGCATGCCAACCGTTTTGAGGTCGCAGTGATTGGCTTAGAAAAGGCGGGGAAAAGCGCCTTGCTGAATGCGTGGCTAGGCCAGGAGATTTTGCCGTCTGCACGCGAACGCTGTACCTTTACCAGCACTGAAATATGGTCTGCACAAACTGAACAAGATCAATTGTTGTTTATTCAATATTACACCAAAGAAGAAATTAGCATCCTGCAAATGCAACGACGCGATGCGTTGTTAGGTATGTTAAGCGAACGCGAACGCAAAGAAATCCAAGAAGATTTTGATGATACGGAAAAACATCTTAGTCAGATTTTAATATTTTCAAAACAGAAAAACGGCTTTACCCAGCACTTTGTCGATATTGGCGAAATCAGCGAGCAATTGCAGTCGGCCGTGTTTAAAAACCGGGCTCAATCCCTAGCCATCAAGCGCATTCAGTTGAAAACCGTGCGTTTGCGCAGCGACCGCGACATCATTTTTCATGATGTACCGGGTTTTAACTCAGGCATTTTAATGCATGCCGAACAAGCGACCGAGCGGCTAAAAAACTGTGACGCGATTATTTACGCCAAGGAAATGAAGCAACCGTCTATCACCGGCCCCGAAAAAGAAATGCTGGTCATTGCCGATTCCGAAGACCCTAGTGTAAAAGTGTCTGATAAGGTGTTCGTGGTGCTGACCCAAGCCGATGCTATGGATGACCAGATCGATTTTAAGGAGACTTATACCAAGCATCGCAGCTATTGGCCGTCAGTGCCTGAACGTCGGTTGATCCCGGTTTGCGCGCGCGCCCATCTGGTCGAGTTCGGCATTCCTTCCGAAGATACCTTAAGACGTACCAAAAGCGCTGACGATAAAGCCAAAATGAAAAAGCTGGGCATTAACGATGGCATGGTTGCGTTAAAAGAATCAATCAATTACTACATCGACCACGAGCGTTCAGGCGTTTTAGAAAGACGTTGCGATGCGTTGGTTAGCAGTATTCGGCAAATTGCCAATGAAGTGTTGCTTAAACTTGAGCCGATTTACGGCGTGTTTGACGAAAGTGAAATCCAGGAAGATGATTTGCTCGGCAAGGATTTTAACCAGTGGTGGGGCCGCGAATGGCAGCGCATCAAAAAAGATTTCGATACCTGGTATGCTGAGGTCATTCAGGGACGTATGGAAGCCGATGCTGTGGGTTCTGAGCATTTTGAACTGGCCGCGTTGCATACCTCTTACGATGAAAAAATCGAATTTTTGCTGTCTAATCTGACCACAGCCCAGCCGGATGAATTAAAACGTATTTACACGGCAGGCGGCACGATCTCTATGCCTGACCCACGCGAGGGCAATTACAAAATTCGCGAGGAATTATTTCGGGAAATTCAGAAAAAATTCGAGACGGAGCTGACCGACCAGTTGGCGCAAGCGCTACAGGCACTTATCGATCAAATTGCGCTTAAAACTCAAAGTCTGCTGTGGGAAACCGAGGAAGTGCGCAAAACCCTGCTGCATTCCGATGTTGATGAAACACTTGAAGAGGCGCGTATTCGTCACGGATTTCAAGTGCTGTTTTTGCGCTTTAGCCGGGTTGCCGTCGAAGCCTTTATCGCCAAACCCTTGCATGCCAGGGAGCGTTTGTTAAATGAACGTGCTGCTGAAATCAAAACCCTGGAAGCATTTTATCAAGGCGACGATAAGGCCAAGTACGAAGGCGGACTGACGCATTATCTGCGTTACGGGTTGTGGGCAAAGCTAAGCCAAAGCAGCGCAATCGCCATCTGCGGAAAAGTGGCGGAAAAGCCATCGGCCAAAAATCAAGTGATACAGGATATTATCACTGCGGTTACCGCTGAAGCAATGCCGCCTGCCAAAAAAACCGCCGAAGAACTGGGTAATCTGCCTGTTAATGAGCCGAGTAATTTTGAAGAGGTCGTTGCCGAAATCAATGGTGATTTGGCTGCTTTGCAAGATTACCTGAAAAACAGCGTATTTTATGCGGCGGGCTTTATCACTTACTGCAATCAAGAACTGGAGCGCATTCGCAACCGCTTTAAAGAAATGGAAGATAATGACCGGCAATGGATAGGTATTATCCGTACCGCCGTAAAGTATGAAAAAAACCCTAATATTCCTTACAACATTGCCCACACGAGGCGGGATTTCCGTATGCGTCGGGAAATTGCTGTAGAACTTAAAGAGGTTAGGGAATCTTGTACCAATGTGTTTTGACGTTTTAATGTGCTTATTGTCTTCTCACCGCCTCCTTGGATTATAGATAGATCCCACCATAAATATCTTGCGGCCTAATCTCTTCTAAGCGTTTGGTTAAATAGCGTTCTGCTTCTCAAGCGGAGCGGGGCTTTCAATCCCGCTCCTAAGGTGATTTCCTGCAAAAAAACACACCCAACTGACTGGTCTTTTTGCCCATCTACTGCGTTGCAAAAATAGTTGCATAGCTCGCTATGCAACTATTTTTGGGCCTTGTAGCTGAACAAAAATCCTGCGTCATTTGGGTATGTTTATTCTTGGAAAGCTCCTAACGTTTCCGCAGTGCCTGAGCAAAGTTGTTACGGTTAATAACTCAAAACGTTTCGGACGGGGCAACATGCCTCGTCCGGCGCGGAGCCTATAAGTAATGGATCAAACCAACCGGAGCCTTAACCCTTCAAAAACCGCATCGTCTCATGTTCGATATCAACTTTTATAATATCCCCGGCGACAAAATTACCGGCCAATATTTCCTGCGCCAGCGGGTTTTCAAGCTGTTGCTGAATGGCGCGTTTCATCGGCCTTGCGCCGTAAACCGGATCGAATCCCGCTTCGCCTAACAAATCCAGCGCAGTCTCTGAAATTTCAAAGCCGATTTCCCGATCCGCCAAGCGTTTACGCAAGTAGTCGATTTGAATTTCGGAAATAGCGCGAATCTGCCCGCGTCCCAAGGAATGAAACACCACCGCCTC
>JBCKWP010000026.1:0-18725 GCA_038922455.1 Methylobacter sp.
GTAGAACAAGACGACGAACAGGCTGTGTTTTGGTGTCGCAAGGCTGCTGAACAAGGTCATGCGACTGGGCAGTTTAATTTAGGCTGGATGTATCAGTACGGACGCGGCGAAGAGCAAGATGACGAACAGGCTGTATTTTGGTATCGCAAGGCCGCTGAACAAGGTGATGCAAGTGGACAGTTTAATTTAGGCCGGATGTACGAGTGCGGCGTAGAGCAAGATGATGAGCAGGCTGTGTTTTGGTATCGCAAGGCCGCTGAACAAGGCCATGCAAGAGGACAATTCTGTTTAGGCTCAATGTACGAGTACGGATTCGGCGTAGAGCAAGACGACGAACAGGCTGTGTTCTGGTATCGCAAAGCCGCTGAACAAGGTCAAGTGAATGGGCAATGCAATTTAGGCCGGATGTACGAGTGCGGATGCGGCGTAGAGCAAGACGACGAACTGGCTGTGTTCTGGTATCGCAAAGCAGCTGCTCAAGGTGATGCATCAGGGCAGTTTAATTTAGGCTGTATGTACGAGTACGGATGCGGCGTAGAACAAGATGACGAACTGGCTGTGTTTTGGTATCGCAAGGCCGCTGAACAAGGTGATACAACAGCACAAGAAAATCTCACAAAACGCGGCATCAACTGGAAGGACGCATAATGCTACCCGAAGAACAAGAACTTAACCGCCTGGAAGCTGAACAGGAAGCACTTGAAGAGCAAGTCATCTCAGCCGAGTTGACGCTGGAAACGCTGAAAGTTGAACAGATTCGATTTCACCACCGTTACAATCAGACCGTGGGGCAGTTGTATGTCGATTTGGATATATTAGACGCGAAAATCGCCCTAGTTGAAGCCGGGCAGCATCCCGATGATGTCGAAGCACAGTTCCGCGCCAAAGCCGCTGAAGAGCAAGCGCAACGATCAGCGGAAGAGGCAGGCATAGTCGAAAAAAAGCCGCCACCGCCGGAAATTACCCCAGAAACCAAACAAGCCTATCGTCAAGCGGCCAAACTAATGCACCCGGATCGTGCCACCAGCGACCCTGAGCGTGAACGACGCAACGTGATGATGGCAAAAGTCAATCGCGCCTATGAAAGCGGTGATTTGGCAGCCATCGAAAAATTGATCATTGAATTCGGCCAAGACCCGGAAGCTATCCAAGGCGACGATATAGGCGCAAGGATGATTAAAACTATTCGCCGAAATGCCCAATTACGCCGCCGTCTATCGGAAGCCGAACAGGAAGTTTCAATACAAAAACAGCATGAGTTGTACGAGCTAATGACAACGGTCATGGAAACCGAAGTCATGGGCGGTGACACATTAGGCGATTTGGTGCGGCATATTATGCAGCAAATTTCTGAACGAAAAATCCATTTGGAAATGTTGCGTCATGCAGCGGATCAGGTGGCTGAACAATAAAGTGCAGGGGTATTGCTGATATACCCAACTAGACCGGCTAACCATGCCGGTTTTCTATGGTGAGTTGTACTTATTTGCAATTGTTTATAATACAATACCTTTGAGTACAACCTAAGAGAAGGCAAGAACATGAATGCAAGCCAGCTAGTAATAAAATGCTTCGCAAAAAAAACAGAGGGTGTGTGGGTTGCTGTGTGCCTAGATTTTTGTCTGGCGGTACAAGGCGATTCGTTTGAAGATGTAAAGTGCAAGCTCGAGGGACAGATTTCTACTTATGTAACCGAGGCATTGCAAGATAAAGAGCATGGCGGGCAATTACTTACACGTCGAGCGCCTTTATCGTACTGGATCGAATATTATTTCATTCGGCTTACAAATGTTATCTGCCACAAAGCCAGTGTAATTTTTGACGAAACAATGCCTCTGCGCCCTGCATGAGTGGTGAGCAACCGCCTATAACATGCAAAGAATTAAAGGCGATAATAGCCTATTTAGGTTTTGTGTTTGACACGCAAGAAGGCTCCCATGAGCAATGGGTTTTAATTAAGAACAACCGAAAATATAAAGTCACCGTTGACTGTCCAAAAGCGCCATTCTCACAATTCCTCCTCAAAAGCATGGCCGCGCAGGCGGGATGCTCAAAGAAAGATTTTTACAATATACTTAAGAAGCTGTAAATAACCCACAACACCCACTATTCAACAGGCTAACCATGCCGGTTTTTTTATGCCTGAATTGTTGGCAGTTGTTGCGGGTGTTTTTTTGAAAGTGCGCCTACAGTGCGCCTTGAGATATTTTAGACATAAAAAAACCACCTGGTTTAAGCCTAAGTGGTTGATTTTATTGGTGGCGATAGGTGGACTTGAACCACCGACCCCGGGGTTATGAATCCCGTGCTCTAACCAGCTGAGCTACATCGCCATTTGAACAGGTCTTGCGAAGAGCGGAAATTATAGATACCCGCCCTTGCTTTGTCAAACGTTGAATCTGAAATGGACTACGTCGCCGTCTTTAACGATATAGTCTTTGCCTTCAAGCCGCCATTTGCCGGCGTCTTTGGCGCCTTGTTCGCCTTTATAGTCGATGAAATCCTGATAAGCAATAACTTCGGCGCGAATAAAGCCTTTTTCGAAATCACTGTGAATGACACCCGCCGCTTGTGGTGCGGTCGCACCGACCGGAATGGTCCAGGCTCTGACTTCTTTGACTCCCGCAGTGAAGTAGGTCGCCAGGTTCAGCAGCTTATATCCGGCCCTTACGACACGGTTTAAACCAGGTTCTTCCAACCCTAGGTCGTCCAGAAATTCCTTTTTTTCTGCATCATCCAGTTGGGCTATTTCCGCTTCTATGGCAGCGCAGATTGGTACTACGATAGCGCCTTCTTTTTCTGCCAGATCCTTCACTTTATCCAGCAAGGGATTATTCTCGAAACCGTCATCCTGAACATTGGCAATGTACATAGCCGGTTTGAGTGTCATCAAACACAGGTCTCTAATCAGGGCTTTTTCATCTTCGGTTAATGGCAGGGTTCGCGCTGGCTCACCCGAGTCCAGTTGCTTGAAAACTTTTTCCAGTACGTCTTTTTTTGCCTGTTCATCTTTATTGCCGGTTCTGGCGGCTTTGGTCGCACGTAACAGGGCTTTTTCAACGGAAGCCATATCGGCCAACGCGAGTTCGGTATTAATGACTTCGATGTCGGAGATAGGGTCGATTTTTCCGGCGACATGGATGACGTTATCATCCTGAAAGCAGCGTACTACGTGGGCTATCGCATCGGTTTCACGGATATTGGCTAAAAACTGGTTGCCCAAACCTTCGCCTTTCGATGCGCCTGCGACAAGACCTGCGATGTCCACAAATTCAATCGTTGTCGGCAGCACCCGTTCGGGTTTTACAATTTCGGCCAGCTTATCCATGCGGCTATCAGGCACGGGAACTACGCCTACATTGGGATCTATGGTGCAGAAAGGGTAATTTTCGGCCGCGATTTTCGCACGGGTTAATGCATTAAATAAGGTCGATTTTCCAACGTTGGGTAAACCAACAATTCCACAATACAGCGCCATAGAGTTCTCTGAGGTTTTAAATAAGAAGTGAGTGCGGCAAGATTGATCAAGCCGACAAAGCGGGGATTATACAAGCTATGGCTTTAATCTAAAAAACTAAAACCAGCGCGTAGTGAGCCGCTTGGATGGGGTCTCGCGTAATCCATGTCATCCAATTATGTTTTTGGCTTCATGTTTTTCACGCTCTTCGTGGTAAATAATCGAACAAATGGCTACACTACAGCCGTGCTCACCCGCCAAGATAAATAAACATGCTAAGAAAGACATCGCTTTACAATCTTCATCTTGAGCTGGGCGCCAAAATGGTGCCGTTTGCCGGTTACCTTATGCCGGTGCAATACGCTAACGGTACGCTGCATGAGCATCTGCACTGCCGCAGTCATGCCGGTTTCTTCGATATTTCCCACATGGGGCAATGCCTGATTCTGGGCGATGATGCGGTTCATGAACTTGGACAACTGATACCCAGCGACATTGCCGGACTTAAATCCGGCGAGCAGAAATATACGGTATTAACCAACAATGATGGTGGGATTATCGATGACATCATCATTACCCGCATCGACGCGGGCTTGATGATTATTGTAAATGCGGCCTGCAAAGACAAAGTTTTTAAGTACCTTTATAGCCAATTATCTGGCAAGTGTTGCTTTAATGAACTGACGGATCAGGCTTTGTTCGCCTTGCAAGGTCCTTCCGCCGCCTTGGTTATGCAAAAGTTTTCTGCACAAGCCGCTGAGCTTTCCTTTATGCAAGCCTGTGGCACATACATTGGCGGCATAAAATGCAACATCAGCCGTAGCGGCTATACCGGCGAAGATGGCTTTGAAATTCGGGTAGGCAATCATTATGCGGAACAACTTGCCCGCCTGTTGCTGGCCGAAGACGATGTGGAGCCTATCGGTTTGGCGGCCAGAGATACACTGCGTCTGGAAGCAGGTTTATGCCTGTACGGTCATGAAATCGATGAATCGATTACGCCGGTGGAAGCGGGCCTTCAGTGGTTGATTAAGAAAGGTGATGACCAACCCTTTGACAAGCTCAGGGCAGGCTCCTTCGGCTTGGCTCAGTGCAAGTTTCCTGGAGCCGACAAAATTCTGGCTCAGTTGCAATTCGGATCAGAAAAAATCCGTGTTGGTTTGCTGGTGAAAAGTAAAATACCCGTCCGGGAAGGCAGTGTAATTTGTAACAGTAAAGGTATCGCCGTAGGCTATGTTACCAGCGGCAGTTTTTCTCCCAGTTTGGGGCGACCGATTGCTATGGCGTCGCTAGCTAGGAATGCCGCAGGCTTGGGCAATATACTATACGCCAAGGTTCGTGATCACAAGATTGCCGTTACCGTGACCCCATTGCCTTTTATCCCCCATCGCTACCATAGATAAAATCATGACCTCATTTCGCCCTGACTTGGCTCAATTGGAAATGCGCGGTGATTTTATCAACCGCCACATCGGTCCCAATCCCCAGCAAACCAAAGACATGTTGGCAGCGCTGGGGATAAACGAACTGGAGGATATTATCGATCTGGCCATTCCGGCCAATATCCTTAATCATGAGCCGTTAAAGTTAACTGAAACGATCAGCGAACGCGCGGTAATCAAGCATCTGCGTAAAATGCGCGGGCGTAATAAAGTGTTCACCTCCATGATCGGCATGGGTTATTACGACACCATCATGCCTGCGGTGATTAAACGCAATGTGCTGGAAAACCCCGGCTGGTACACGGCTTACACGCCTTATCAAGCCGAAGTCAGTCAGGGTCGGCTGGAAGCGTTGCTTAACTTTCAGCAAGTTATTATCGATTTAACCGGCATGGCGCTTGCCAACGCCTCACTGCTTGATGAATCCACGGCAGCGGCAGAAGCCATGACCATGTCGCGGCGCTTATCCAAGAGCGCTGCCAACAGTATATTCGTGGATCAAGATTGCCACCCGCAGACCCTAGCCGTGATCAAGACACGCGCCCGTTCCATGGGTTATGAGGTTATCGTCGGCGACCCTTATCACGATCTGGAACAATACGATTTTTTTGCGCTGCTGGTGCAATACCCAGGCTGCAAAGGCGAAATAAAAGACCTAACCGCAGTCACCGCCACAGCTCAGGCCAAATCGGCGTTGGTTACGGTAGCGGCGGATTTATTGGCGCTGGTGTTGCTTAAGCCGCCTGCCGAATTCGGTGTCGATATCGTGGTCGGCAATTCTCAGCGTTTTGGTGTACCGATGGGTTACGGCGGCCCTCATGCCGCCTATTTTGCGACCAAGGACGAATACAAACGCTCGGTTCCCGGCCGCATTATCGGCGTCTCCAAAGACAGCCACGGACAGCCAGCGTTGCGCATGGCGCTGCAAACCCGCGAGCAACATATCCGCCGTGACAAGGCCACCAGCAATATCTGCACATCTCAGGTGCTGCTCGCCGTGATCGCCGGATTTTATGCGGTTTATCACGGCGCGGAAGGCTTGCGTTTGATTGCAGGCCGGGTGCATCGTTATACGCAAATACTGGCGGCTGGCATTACTCAGCTCGGGCATCAAGTGCTGAGCGACTGTTATTTCGACACCTTGGTTATCAGCACCCCGAACCGGGCGAAACGCATCGCCGCCCAGGCCGCAGAAGCCAATATCAACCTGCGTATTATCGATGCGGATCACCTCGGCATTTCCTTGGATGAAACCACCACAAGGGAAAACCTAAGGGATGTCTGGCATGTTTTTGCATCCGCCACAACCGATCTTCCTGACATCAATGGTTTGGATACGACAGTCGGCGAATGTATCCCGGAAGCCTTATTGCGTAGCGATAAAATTCTGCAACATCCGGTTTTCGAGCGTTATCATTCGGAAACCGAAATGATGCGTTATATGCGCCGCTTGGCCAGACGCGACATAGCGCTGGATCGCTCGATGATACCGCTGGGTTCCTGCACCATGAAGCTGAACGCCGCGACGGAGATGCAGACCATTTCCTATCATGAATTCAATGCGCTGCACCCGTTTGCGCCGTTGTACCAGACCCTCGGTTATCAGCAGATGTTTGCCGAACTGGAAGACATGTTATGCGACCTGACCGGCTTCGATGCTTTTTCCCTGCAACCCAACGCCGGTTCCCAGGGCGAATACACCGGTCTGCTAGTCATCCGCAAATACCACGAAGTCAGGGGACAAGAGCAGCGCAATATCTGTTTGATACCTGCATCCGCGCACGGCACCAATCCGGCCAGCGCAACGATGGCGGGGCTTAAAGTCGTGGTAGTCGCCTGCGATGAAAACGGCAATGTCAGCCTGGAGGATTTGCGCGCGAAAACAGCCGAATATCAAGACACCCTGGCTGCGTTAATGATTACCTATCCGTCCACGCACGGCGTGTTCGAACAAGCGTTCAGGGAAATTTGCGACCTGATCCACCGGCACGGAGGGCAGATTTATCTGGATGGCGCCAACTTTAATGCGCTGGTAGGCTTAAGTCGTCCCGGCAAAATCGGTGCCGATGTCGCCCATCTTAACCTGCATAAAACCTTCTGCATTCCGCATGGGGGCGGTGGTCCCGGCGTCGGCCCGATAGGCGTTGGCGCACATCTGGCTCCGTTCCTGCCCGACCATCCGGTTGTTGAGGGCGTTAATCCCGCCAAAGGCGAGCACGGCACCATCGGCACCGTGTCCGCTGCACCCTGGGGATCGGCCAGCATCTACACCATTTCCTGGGCGTATATTGCGATGATGGGTGCTGCCGGTTTAAAACGAGCGACCCTGACCGCGATCCTGAACGCCAATTACATCGCCAAACGTTTAGCGCCGTATTACCCGATTTTATACACAGGCAAAAACGGCTGGGTGGCGCATGAATGCATTATTGATTGTCATGCATTCAAAAAGACCTGCAACGTCACCGTGGAAGACATCGCCAAGCGCCTGATCGATTACGGCTTTCATGCGCCGACCGTCTCGTTCCCGGTCGCCGACACTTTGATGATAGAACCCACGGAAAGCGAAGATAAAGCCGAGATCGACCGGTTCTGCGCCGCGTTAATCGCCATCCGCGAGGAAATCAAAGCCATAGAAACCGGCGTTGCCGATGCCGAAAACAACCTGCTGCATAATGCGCCGCACACCCACTGTTTATTGCTGGAAGAGTGGACGTTGCCTTATTCAAAACAACAGGCGTTTTTTCCGAACAGCGATCAGCATGACGATAAGTACTGGCCGCCGGTCGGGCGTATCGATAATGTTTATGGCGACCGGCATGTGCTTTGCAGCTGTCCGCCTTTGGTGGATGATGAATAGCTGAGGCCGGGTTTTTTAAAATCAGTTAAGACACCCGCAACGGCGTGACTTTGCCGGTCATGCGGTAGTTTTGATAATCCGCCACAACCTGGGCATGGTCGAACGCCAGCACAGCGGGAAGCGTATCGAACGTAAAAGTGCCGAAATTTTTTGCATCATCGGCGGCTCTCGGGATCCCTACAGCTTCGGCGATATAGACGGCGGTGACGGTATGGTTGCGCGAATCGCGTTCGGGGTTGGAGTAGATGCCCAGTAAAACCGTCAGAGTAATATCAAGACAGGTTTCTTCCTTGGCTTCACGAATCGCGGCATGTTCCACGGTTTCACCGACATCGACAAAACCGCCCGGTATGGCCCAACCGTAAGGCGGATAGGTGCGTTCGATCAACACAAAAGGCCGGTCAGGCTGGTCGATCAGTTCGATTAAAATATCGGCCGCCAACAAAGGGGTGATGGGTTTGGGCATATTATCTCCTGAAAGTGGGGTGTGAGTGGTCAGAATGCATTGCCTACAGGGACAGATATTTGCTCCTGTATTACTCTACTACACGCCATCCATGGCGTTATGCAATATCTGTATTCACCACATCCCTGTGGATTATGTAGGTAAGGGGCGTGAGCACGACTTGCATGGACGCAGGAGGTAGAGCAATGCAGGAGCAATTGCCGAGGAGCGGAAGCTTTGCCGATAAAATATACCATAAGCTGACCTATCGCTGAGGTTCAAATCGGCATAGCGGGCGTCGAATTGCTTGAGCTCGGGGCAATAAAAAAATGTTATTTTTGTGGCCTAGATCCTCTTTGCTCGTGCCTGATATTACACGCAACTGACGCACAGCATATAAACTTAGAGGATTTATAGTTTTTGGTGACGTAACCTGTTAGTAATGTGTATGAAATAAGTTGAGCAACATTCATTTCCTCACGTTGCCCCTTGAGCAATGCATATTCTGGTTCAACCTGAACACTTTTTGGGGGTTTTTCCAGAATCAGTGTTCAACATGCCAGAATCGCTGTTCAAGTTTCCAGAATGTAATCTAACGCATTGTTTATTAAACCAGACTATCATCCCCGTCTTTTATGGAGAAGAGTTGTCAGCGAAGAGAGCAGCAATGCGAAAATCAAGAGAAGTACTCCTGCTGAGTTTCAGCGCCGTATTAACCATTTGGCAAATCAGTGTCAGCACCAAGATCAGTGCCGGGGGGGCACTGCACTAAGCCATTTTCATGGCAAGTGCAGTGTGAAAAAGACGCTTCGTGAAAACACATGCACTATCGTTTTGGGGGGGGGGGGCTACTCGACTTCTGTCTCGCAGCGGTAGAGATGTATCTTCAATCATTAAAAAACCCAAAATTAAAAATAGAAAAAACCGTAGAATAGTACGATTTGGATTATTTTTGAGCAAGGTTATGGTTTCGACATTAACGGTAAGCAATCATAATAGGGATGCCGCTGGGTTAAAATATGTGTATCCGGTATTTTCTAGGCGAGCGGGAGGCTTGTCTATCGGAATCAATTTTAATCCTAATAATGCCTGCAACTGGCGGTGCATTTATTGTCAGGTACCCGATCTTAAATTGGGTGCGGCACCGGAAATGGATTTTCAGCTATTAGAGCAAGAGTTAAGATATTTTTTTGATGATGTGCTAAAAGGAAGTTTTTATGAGTATTTTCAAGTAGATGAAGGTAATCGGTCGATTAAGGATATTGCTATTTCCGGCAATGGCGAGCCAACCAGCTTAAAATACTTTGATAGGGCGGTGGCTTTAATTGGCGAGATAGCAACAGAGCTTGGTGTTTTTCCGCAGAGTAATTTTGTGCTGATTACTAATGGTAGCTTGGTGCATCGGTCTGGCGTTCAGGCAGGCCTGAGTAAATTAAAGGGGTATGGCGGCGAAGTGTGGTTCAAGTTGGATAGCGCTACGGAGGAGGGCAGGGCTTTAATGAATAATGCCGGACAGAGTTGTCAGGCGAGCGTGGAGAACCTGTTGCTTTCGTCACGGTTGTGTCCGACAAAACTGCAAACCTGCTTAGTGGATTACGATAAACAAGGCTTATCAACAAAGGAAAAAAACGCATTTCTTGATTTACTGAGTGATATTAAATCAAAGGGCTGTGAATTGGAGGGCGTGATGCTTTATACGCTTGCGAGGCCATCTCTTCAGCCGGAATCCGGTCGGCTGGAGAAGTTGTCGGCGGAGACGCTGAATGCCTTCGCTGAGGAAATTAGGTTCTTGGGTTTTGATGTGTTGGTAAGCGATTAATTTAGACTTTTATGTTCAGCAAAGATCCAATCGTTTTTTTATCGGCATCGAGCAATTTAACTGCTGCAGAGGTTTCCAGTTTGGCTTCTTTTAAGCTGAGTACCGGTTTGATAATGTCGCTGGAATTAAACTCTGAACCGCCGACTTCATTGTTTTGTATGGGCAGCTTGGCTATAACTTGAGCAGCGCCGGCTGATTTATTCTGGGCAGTATTGATTAGGCTAACAGCGCTGTTAGATAGTGAAACGTTCATTTCGCCCCCTTTATGCATTAATTAACTGATGTTAATACTATATCTCTATAGGCAAGATGCAAAGGTCGGGTTGTGGTTTTAGAGTGAAAGTGCGAATAATAAGGCATTATTAACGATGAACGACTAAGTGCGTACGGTTTCTTTTGAAATTAATAGCTTGTCGTGTCTGCATAATTTTGGGTATAATTAACAGTTCATTAAAGTGCGAATGTGGCGGAACTGGTAGACGCGCTGGATTTAGGTTCCAGTAGGTTATCCTGTGAGAGTTCGAGTCTCTCCATTCGCACCACCCAATTCATATCAAAAGTTAGCGTTCATCGTTAACTTTTCAGTTCTTTTGAGCCGTTTACCGGCATTCTTAAAAATTCTTATTTTAAATTTAGTTGAGGTAAAGAAATGCAAGTTTCTGTCGAAAAGACATCAGAATTAAGCAGAAAAATGACTGTCTGCGTGCCCGAAGAAGTGGTTCAGGAAAAAATGGCGGCACGTTTAAAGTCGTTGGCGCGCGAAGTTAAAATTGATGGTTTTCGTCCGGGTAAAGTACCCCAGCATGTTATTAAGCTTATGTATGGGGACCGCGTTCGTGGTGAAATAGCCGGAGATTTGGTTGAAACCACTTATTTTGAAGCATTGAAAGAACAGGATTTAAGGCCTGCTGGCCATCCGCATATTCATTCGTCAGATGAAACCGAAGGTTTCAAATACACGGCCGAGTTTGAGGTTTATCCTGAAATCTCACTGGAAGGTGTTGTGGAAATTGAAGTGTTGCGCCCTGTTGCCACCGTTCAAGAGGTCGATGTTGATGGCATGATTGAGAAGCTAAGAGCGCAAAAGAAAAGCTGGCTTATCGTTGAACGCGTATCTCAGGAGCATGATCGCGTGACGATCAGTTTTTCAGGTGCTTCCGAAGGCGAGAACTTTACCGATGGAAAGGTAGATAATTATCCGGTTGAAATTGGCGCTAAACAAATGATTTCAGGTTTTGAAGAAAATCTGATAGGTCTCAAGGTGGGCGATAATAAAACCTTTGAAGTGTCTTTTCCGGAAGAATATGGCAATGAAAAATTGGCCGGTAAAGTGGCTGAGTTCGAGGTTGATGTCATTAGCGTTGAGGAAGCTGTGCTGCCTGAAATCGATGATGCTTTTATTAAGGCATATGGTATTGAAGGTTCGGTGGATGCTTTCCGTGAAGATATTAAAAATAATCTGGAAAGTGAACTCGAACAGGCATTGCGCAGTAAGCTGAAAAACGCAGTAATGAATGCGTTATATGAAAAAATCCAGATTTCCGTACCCAATACATTGGTCGATCAGGAAGTTGAAATCCTGATGAAACCCTACATCGAAACCGCTAAAAGACAGAAAATGAAGCTGGAAGATTTGAAGTTGCCTAGGGATGCTTTTGAAGAACGGGCAAAACGTCGTGTAGCGCTGGGCTTAATCTTAGGCGAAATCATCTATACCAATGAAATTAAAGTGGACGATAATAAAGTGCGATCTACTATTAAAGACATGGCGAAAAGTTACGAGCGCCCTGGGGATGTGCTTGATTGGTATTATTCCGATGACAGTCGGTTGAACGATGTACGGCAGATGGTTTTGGAAAATCAGACTATCGACTGGTTGGTTGCACGGGCAAAAGTAACTGATGAGATTATAAATTTTAGCGATGCAATGAGCAAGCAAGGGTAAGGAATTTAAATGGTTAACCAGTACATAAGAAATCAAATGATAGCTCCAGAAGCCGCTGGCGGATTAGTTCCTATCGTTATCGAGCAAACTGCTCGAGGTGAGCGTTCTTTTGATATTTATTCAAGATTATTAAAGGAGCGGGTCATCTTTTTGGTGGGGCAGGTTGAAGATTACAGCGCTAATCTGATCGTTGCCCAATTGCTTTTTTTGGAATCGGAAAACCCTGATAAAGACATTCACTTATATATTAATTCGCCAGGAGGCTCTGTGACTGCTGGCATGTCAATTTATGACACCATGCAGTTTATCAAGCCCGACGTCAGTACCATGTGTATTGGTCAAGCTGCCAGTATGGGGGCATTGCTTCTGACGGGTGGCGCAAAAGGCAAGCGTTACTGTTTGCCTCACTCAAGAATGATGATTCATCAGCCATTGGGTGGTTTTCAAGGGCAGGCTTCTGATTTTGATATTCATGCCAGAGAAATTCTGTCAATCAGGGAAAAACTGAATAAAATTCTTTCTGATCATACCGGTCAACCGATAAAAAAGGTTCAACAGGATACGGATAGGGATAATTTCTTAAGTGCAAATGATGCGGTGAGCTATGGTTTGATTGATCAAGTGTTGTCGAGCCGGGCAACTGTTGCTAATAAATAACGGTTGGTATTTTATCGCCAGGATGGTGTGTATGCCGCAAACCTGCCGGGAGCAGGTGCGGCGTTTGAATTTCGATATATTCTTTAATTTTATCGAAGTATTGTCGAAAGTAGAAACATCACCTCTGGATGTTTGCGGGAGTCCAAATTTATGAGTAATGACAAAAACAGCAAAGATGACGATAAACTGCTTTATTGTTCTTTTTGCGGTAAAAGTCAGCATGAGGTCAGAAAGCTTATTGCAGGACCGTCGGTTTATGTCTGTGATGAATGTGTAGATCTTTGTAATGATATTATAAAAGACGAATTACAGGATGATTCCTCTTCTTTGGGCGGCGGAGAGATGCCTAAGCCGAAAGAGATAAAAGAAGAGCTTGATAACTATGTTATCGGGCAGGACAAAGCGAAAAAGATTTTGGCAGTGGCTGTTTATAATCACTATAAACGCCTGCGCAGTAAGTCTAAAAAAGAGTCGGTTGAATTAGCAAAAAGTAATATTTTATTGATCGGACCTACTGGTTCAGGAAAGACCTTGCTGGCTGAGACCTTGGCTCGTTTACTGGATGTGCCGTTTACGATTGCCGATGCAACTACGTTGACAGAAGCCGGTTATGTGGGTGAGGACGTAGAAAACATCATCCAGAAACTTCTACAAAAATGTGATTATGATGTAGAGAAGGCTGAAACCGGTATCGTTTATATCGATGAAATCGATAAAATTTCCAGGAAATCCGAAAATCCATCAATTACCCGTGATGTTTCTGGTGAGGGTGTTCAGCAAGCTTTGCTGAAGCTGATTGAAGGAACCATTGCTTCGGTTCCACCTCAAGGTGGGCGCAAGCACCCTCAGCAGGAGTTTTTGCAAGTTAATACGGCTAATATTCTGTTTATAGTCGGTGGCGCTTTTGCTGGTTTGGATAAAGTCATTAAAGAGCGTTCTGAGAAAGGCGGGATTGGTTTTTCGGCTGAAATAAAAACCAAAGACGAATCTAAAAATATTGGACAACTGTTTGCCGAAGTCGAGGCTGAAGATCTGATTAAATACGGATTGATTCCTGAATTTGTTGGTCGCCTTCCGGTTATTGCCACATTAGAAGAGCTGGATGAGAAAGCTTTGGTGCAGATATTGACCGAGCCTAAAAATGCGCTGATCAAACAATATAAGCATTTATTTGAGATGGAAGGCGCTGAGTTGGAATTCCGCGATGATTCTCTAGTCGCAATTGCTAAGAAAGCGATGAAAAGAAAAACCGGTGCGCGAGGACTCAGGACAATTGTTGAAAATGTCTTATTGAACACCATGTATGAGTTGCCGTCTACGGATAATATTTGCAAGGTTGTCGTTGATGCCAGTGTCATTTTAGGCGAGTCGGAGCCTATTCTGGTTTATGAGAGTGAAAAGAAAAAAGCGTCTGCCGAATCTTAAAAAATCTTTTGCCGGATGACAAAAAAGGGAGTCTTTATTTTTTAAAGCTCCCTTTTTTTGTGCCGTAGATAAGCTAAAGGCATTATTTTGGTTCGGCAGCCTTGCTATTTTAATTAACGACCCCCATTATTTTTCTTTCTAAGAAAAATGGGTATAAGGTTCCATTTATGGAAACGCACAAAATGACAGAGATACAACAAATAAATGTACTGATTCCGGTTTTGCCGCTCAGAGATGTGGTCGTTTATCCGCACATGGTCATTCCCTTGTTTGTCGGACGGGAAAGATCGATAGATGCTTTAGATGCTGCGATGAAGGACAATAAACAGATTTTATTGGTTGCACAAAAAGAAGCGGAAGTTGATGAACCGGAGATTGCCGATCTTTATGAGATAGGTACCTTGGCTAATATCCTACAGATGCTGAAATTACCCGATGGAACCGTCAAGGTTCTGGTGGAAGGGGTTCAGCGCAGCAAAGTGTTGCACTATAAAGAAACAGAAAGTTATTTTTCTGCGGTGGTAACGGAAATTTACGATGTTTTAAAGCTAACGGAACAGGAACTGGATGTATTGCAGCGCACGGTGATTAATTCGTTCGATCAATACGTCAAATTGAATAATAAGATTCCGCCGGAAGTCTTGAATTCGTTGTCCGGTATCGATGACCCAAGCCGACTTGCCGACACGATGGCGGCTCATATGACTTTAAAGGTTAATGAAAAGCAAGCTATTCTTGAAACAGCAGATATTGAAAAGCGTCTTGAAAATTTAATGACCTTAATGGAAGGGGAGGTTGACCTTCTGGAGATGGAGAAAAGGATTCGGGTGCGTGTTAAACAGCAAATGGAGAAAAACCAAAGGGAATACTATCTGAATGAGCAGATGAAGGCGATTCAAAAAGAATTGGGCGATATGGATGATGTGCCCAATGAAATTGAAGAGCTGGCGAAGAAAATCGAAAGCGCCGGGATGTCAAAAGAAGCCAAAACCAAAGCGGATGCTGAACTTAATAAGCTTAGGCAGATGTCTCCTATGTCGGCTGAGGCGACTGTGGTACGCAATTATATTGATTGGATGGTCAATGTGCCTTGGAAGAAAAAAACCAAAGTGAGGCATGATTTAAAAGTCGCCGAACAGGTTTTGGAGGCCGAACATTATGGTTTAGAGAAGGTTAAAGAGCGCATTCTTGAATATCTTGCTGTTCAGCAACGAGTGAAGCAGCTAAAAGGGCCGATTTTGTGCTTGGTAGGGCCTCCAGGCGTGGGTAAAACCTCGCTGGGTGAGTCCATTGCCAGAGCAACCAACCGCAAATATGTGCGGATGGCCTTGGGTGGTGTGCGCGATGAGGCTGAAATTCGTGGGCATCGCCGAACCTATATAGGCTCTATGCCGGGTAAGATTTTGCAGAGCTTGGCTAAAGTGAAAACCCGTAACCCGATGTTTTTACTCGATGAGATCGATAAAATGGCGGCCGATTTCCGGGGGGATCCTGCCTCGGCTTTATTAGAGGTGCTGGATCCCGAGCAGAATCACACTTTTTCAGATCATTATCTGGAAGTGGATTTTGATTTATCCGATGTGATGTTTGTCGCGACTGCCAATACCATGAATATTCCTCCGGCACTGCTGGATAGAATGGAAGTCATACGTATCGCGGGTTATACCGAGGACGAAAAAATAAACATTGCAATCAAGTACTTGATTCCAAAGCAAGTTAAGAATAATGGCCTCAAAGAGCAGGAGATTCAGATTACTGAAGAAGCGGTCAGGGACATAATCCGTTATTACTCTCGAGAAGCCGGTGTTCGAAGTCTTGAGCGGGAAGTTTCGAAAATTTGTCGCAAAGTGGTTAAAGATTTATTGTTGAAGCCGAGAAAAGCCAAAGTGGTGGTTAATTCCGGAAATTTGGATAAATACTTGGGGGTTAAGCGCTTTAGTTATGGACTCGCCGAAGAGAAGGATCAAATTGGGCAGGTTACCGGCTTGGCCTGGACTGAAGTGGGCGGCGAATTATTAACTATTGAGACAGCGGTCATTCCGGGAAAAGGCAAGCATTCGGCAACGGGTAAACTTGGCGACGTGATGAAGGAGTCAATTGAAGCCGCGATGACGGTGGTTAGGAGTCGATCAGAAATTCTGGGTATTGATAATGAGGTATTCCAGAAGAATGATATACATGTCCATGTGCCAGAAGGTGCGACGCCAAAAGATGGGCCGAGTGCCGGCGTGGGTATGTGTACTGCCATTATTTCAGCCTTGACCAAGATACCGGTTCGAGCTTGTGTAGCCATGACCGGTGAAATCACCTTGCGAGGGGAGGTGCTGCCAATTGGCGGCTTAAAAGAAAAGCTTCTGGCTGCTCATCGTGGCGGAATAACAACGGTCTTAATTCCTGCCGATAATGAAAAGGATTTGGTTGAGATACCGGAAAATATTAAGAAAAACCTGGACATAAGGCCTGTCCGTTGGATAGATGAGGTGTTGGAAGTTGCTTTGCAATATATGCCTGTTCCCGTTGAAAAAATGGAAGCTGAAGAGCAAGGAAAAAATGAAACTGAGGTGGTTAAAGTAATAAAACAGGGTCTAACCGCGCATTAATTAATTTGGGGTTTTGTCGAGGAAGTTGGCAGGGCCATGGAAATCAAGGCTTTCAGTTGGGTAATGCTTGACATGGCGTTAGTGTAGTTGTTATAAATACCCCTGATTTCTTGTGCCACCGAGGATGGGGCATTAAGAATTAGTACGCTGGTCTTCTAAAAACATAACTTAAAAATGATTTCCTAAGGGGGAATAATGAATAAATCGGAACTTATTGACGCTATAGCAGAGTCTGCTGAATTAACTAAGGCGGATGCGGGTCGTGCATTGGATGGCTTTATTGGCGCAGTTACAAAAGCATTGAGCGATACTACCGTTGACATTGAAAAGCGATCGGTTGCATTGGTGGGCTTTGGAACTTTTGCCGTAAAAGAAAGAGCTGAGCGTAAAGGGCGCAATCCACAGACTGGAGCAGAGATTACTATTAAGGCAGCAAAAATTCCTTCATTTAAAGCTGGTAAATCTTTAAAAGATGCTGTAAACTAGGATTTCTTTAGTCGGGTGCTTAGCTCAGCTGGGAGAGCATCGCCCTTACAAGGCGAGGGTCGGGGGTTCGAACCCCTCAGCACCCACCAGACTTTGGAGTGGTAGTTCAGTTGGTTAGAATACCGGCCTGTCACGCCGGTGGTCGCGGGTTCGAGCCCCGTCCACTCCGCCAAAATCTAAAAAGCCCCGGATCGTTTGGTTCGGGGCTTTTTTTTGATTAGATTTAAGTTGTTTCTTTAGGACAGGGCTATGCTGACAAAAATTAGAGAAAAGGCACAAGGTGCTTTTGCATGGGGTATTTTGATAGTAATTTGTGTGCCTTTTGCTTTATG
The DNA here is from genome assembly GCA_038922455.1 of Methylobacter sp. GTDB lineage: Bacteria > Pseudomonadota > Gammaproteobacteria > Methylococcales > Methylomonadaceae > Methylobacter_A. The sequence goes on from JBCKWP010000026.1 coordinate 17,469, forward strand.
GGGCATTCAAAATTATGTGGATACGGGAGAAGAAGCGCCTGTCGCTTCCGTAGGCGATAAGGATTTTTTCCAGCGCGATGTTAACAAGGCGTATGAACAATATAGCCAGAATCTTCAAGGGATGACGATTGACGAACAAAGCCTGAAGGCGCAAGCGCTGGAGAAGCTGATCAAGGATGAGGTCTTATTGCAGCATGTGCGTAGCAAAGGCCTAGTTACAACGGATGACACTGCGCGTGACTTTATACAATCCCTGGCCTATTTTCAGGTAGATGGTAAGTTTGATGACAAGCGCTATAAAACCATGCTCAATTTACAGAAAATATCTTCAGGGGAATTTGTAAATAGAATTAAGAATGCACTGATCATGGAGCAGTTTCAGCGCAGCATTATCGATAGCAGTTTTGCAACGAAATACGATGTGGAGAGTTTTTTCAAAATTCAGAATCAGCAGCGCGATGTGGGCTATGTCACTGTTGCAGTGCAAAAATCGGTAGAACAGCCGGCAGAGGAAGAAATAAAGGCCTATTACCAGCAGCATCAGGATTCATATCAAACGCCTGAGCAGGTCTCTGTAGAGTATGTAGAATTGTTGCTGGAAGATATAGCCAAGACTATAGCGGTGACTGATGATAAGTTGAAAGCGTTCTATGAAGAGCAAAAAGATCAATATACCAGCGCAGAGCGAAGAAAAATCAGTCATATCCTGTTTGCAATTAATGACAAGATCGATGAAAAAACTGCTTTAGAAAAAGCCTTAAAAGCAAAAGCAGAGCTAGCGAATAAAGACTTTTCGGCATTAGCGGCGGAAGTTTCCGATGACAAGCTAACGGCCAAATCAGGCGGGGATTTAGGCTTGTTTAATGTAGGCGTCATGGAGAAATCGTTTGAAGATGCGGCCAGCGCTTTAAAGCTGGGCGAAGTGTCTAATCCGGTTAAATCGGCATTCGGTTATCACTTGATTAAAGTGACCGAGTTAATGTCCGGAGAAACCAAGCCGTTCGAGGCAGTTAAAAATGAAGCGACCAAGGCTTATCAGAAGGCGCAGGCAGAAAATACTTTTTATGAGTCGGGTGAAACCTTAACTGCAATGAGTTATGAAAACCCCGACAACCTGAAAACGGTGGCAGATGCTTTAGGTCTCACCATTAAGAAATCAGTCTTGTTCACCAAAGATAAAGGTGATGGCATTGCAGCTGACGAGAAAATTCGTAGCGCAGCTTTTGCCGAGGAAGTTCTGCATGGCAACAATAGTAC
>JBCKWP010000027.1:0-18443 GCA_038922455.1 Methylobacter sp.
TTGCTGATTATTTTAAAACAAATACCCCATGCCTTTGGCTACGATAAAGATGTTGAAGGCGACGAGTCGTACTTTCAAACCGACGGGGAGACCACCTTAACCTCCATTGCCAGCGCTTTCGATGCCATTACGCCGGGCGCTGTACTGATTGCCGCCCTATCCATAGCGGTATTGATATTATGGGATGCCGTATTAACCAAAAAACATAAAATTTTTCAACTAATACAAGGCCCGATGGTCGTGGTTATGATGGGTATTGCAATGAACGCGCTATTTCAGTCGGGCGTATTAAATTTTAGCCTGGCCGAAGACCATTTAGTGAGACTTCCGGTTACGAATAATTTAACGGAGTTTTTCAGCCAATTCACCTTTCCCGATTTTTCTGCCATAACCCATATTGAAACTTGGAAAACCGCTGTTGTCTTAGCCATTGTTGCAAGCCTGGAAACCTTGCTTAGCGTTGAAGCAACCGACAAACTGGACCCCTACAAACGGGTCACGCCCACCAACCGGGAACTCAAAGCGCAAGGCCTGGGCAATATTGTCTCGGGGCTGTGTGGCGGTTTACCGGTTACCCAGGTTATTGTCCGTAGTTCTGCAAACATTTCATTCGGCGGTAAAACCAAACTGTCGGCAATACTGCATGGTGTTTTCCTATTAATCAGCGCGCTTACCATTGCCGAATGGCTCAATAAGGTTCCCCTCGCCAGCTTGGCGGCTATCTTGATTATGGTGGGCTATAAACTGGCCAAACCTGCGCTCTTTAAACAGATGTACCGATTGGGTGGGGAACAGTTCATCCCTTTTACAGCGACTGTGGCCGGCATATTGGCAACCGATTTACTCAAAGGAATTACCATCGGCATGGTTTTCGGTATTTTTTACACCTTACGCCATAGTTACCGGAATGCCTATTATATGAAAGATGTCATCACTGCCGAAGATGGGCAGGAAGTGCATCATCTGGTGTTGGCAGAAGAGGTTTCATTCTTTAACAAGGCCAGCATAATACAGGCTTTGAATGCTATTCCGGCAAATTCAACGGTGATTATCGATTGCGCCAAATCAAAATCCATTGCCTACGATATCGTTGAATTTATCCACGACTATAAAAGCAATGCAAAACTAAAAAACATAACCGTTGAAACGATAGCATTTGTTGAACCGGCTTAAATTCCTAACCCTTCTTTAAAGAGCATAAACAATGAAAACATTAACCAAGGAAATGCAAGCGGCCATTACACCGGCAATGGCATTGGATTTATTAAAGGAAGGCAATAAACGCTTTGTCAATAACCTTAAATTTAACCGTAACCTGTTGCAACAGGCCAATGAAACATCCGACGGGCAACATCCGTTTGCGGTTATTTTAAGTTGCATCGATTCCCGCACCTCAGTCGAGTTGATTTTTGACCAGGGCTTAGGCGATGTGTTTAGCATCCGTATTGCGGGCAATATCATCAACGAAGATATTTTAGGTAGTATGGAGTTTGGCTGCAAAGTAGCCGGTGCTAAAATCATAGTAGTTTTAGGCCATACAAAATGTGGCGCAGTAAAAGGCGCCTGCGACCACGTAGAAATGGGCAACTTGACCGCGCTATTAAGTAAAATACAGCCTGCGGTTTATGATGAAAAAACCGTAACCGAAAACCGACATTCAGGCAATAGTGAGTTTGTGGAAAAAGTAGCCGCCATTAATGTCAAAAAAACGGTACAGGCCGTTATGGAGCACAGTCCCATTTTAAAAGAAATGATTGAAACCGGTGCATGCGGCATTGTTGGCGGCAATCATGATCTTGCAACGGGCGAAGTGCGTTTTTATGAAGATACTTTGATTATTAACTGATGTTACGCAGGCCTGTAGAAGAATCAATAGCTGTAGCGAATTGGAATTTTTATAACTCATTGATTTTTCATGATGGGTGCGTAACATCAGTTATTAAACAACTTTCGATCCATTACTTAGATGGGTTAACCGCAGAACGGGCGTGCTGTGCGCGCCTTGGCTTCTGAGGCGCGCACAGCACGCCCTACAAATTTCTATCCCAAATCCGCGTTCTGTTTTTCTAACGGCTCATCCTGAAAAAACGCACGTACATCCTCAATATCGCGGGTGCGTTTCATAGCCGGTAAGCTGTCTAAAAATATCTGTCCGTAGGATTTCTTTAACAAGCGCGGATCGCAGACCATCAACACGCCCCGGTCGGTTACGTCGCGGATCAATCGGCCCATGCCCTGCCTTAATGCAATCACGGCGGTGGGCAGCTGATATTCAAAAAACGCGTTCCTCCCCTGCTTGGTCATCGCGTCCAAGCGCGCTTTCAACACTGGATCGCCGGGCGATGCGAACGGCAGTTTATCGATAATGACGCAAGATAAGGCTTCGCCCCTGACATCCACGCCTTCCCAAAAACTCGATGTACCCAGCAACACGGCATTGCCCGCCTCTTTAAACTGTTCCAGCAACAAAGCCTTGGGACGGCTTCCCTGGATCAGCAGCGGGAAATCGATTTTTTTCTCCAGTAATTCGGCCGCCTGTTTCAGCGCACGATGGCTGGTGAACAAAAAAAATGCCCTGCCCTTACTAGCCTGCAACACCGGCACGGCAAACTCAACGATGGTCGGGATAAATTCGGGATCATTGGGCTGCGGCAAGCCTTTCGGATGATAAAACAGCGATTGATGGGCGTAATCGAAAGGGCTACCCCAACTCTCACTGGCCGCATTGCTAAGCCCCAGATTGTTAGCGAAATGATCGAACTTGTTCGCCACGCTTAAGGTCGCCGAGGTAAAAATCCACGCCGCCTGATGTTGCTGCATAAAGGAGCGGAATTCCGCCGCAATATCCAGCGGCGTCCGGTTTAAGGTAAAGGTGTTTTTATAGGTTTCATACCAGCGTATCCATTTGCCGCTATTGTCTTCGAGGATGATTTTTAGCTGCTGCACCAGTTCGTCGGCGCGTTTAAAGCACGATTCCAAACCTTTGGTTTTAACCGACGCCAACTCCAGTTGATCGGCCAGACGCTGTAACTGGTCTTTAACCGCTATCAACGCTCCGGCAATTTTTGGATTAGTTTCGATGTCCTGCCAATCGCCGCGTTTGAGCTCGATGCCGAACGCCAGCCTCAAATCCTTAACCTCATGTTCCAGGTCTTCGCAGGCGGTGCGCAAGGCGGGTATGTCGGTGGCATCTTTGAAGTATTCCATCAACGCATCGTTGGCCAGATCGTTCAGCTGCTTAGCACTGACGCTAATGCCTAAAAAGTTGGATGCCGTGTCGGCCAGTTGATGCGCCTCGTCGATGATGACCACCTCGGCATTCGGCAACAACTCGCCAAAACCGCTGTCGCGTATCGACCAGTCTGCGCACAGCAAATGATGGTTGACCACCAGAATCTCGCATTCCTGCGCTTTCTTCCTGGCCTTGACCAGAAAGCACTCGGCATAATCCGGGCAATCCTGACCTAAGCAATTATCCAATGACGAAGTCGCCTGATACCAGACCGGATCGGTCTCCGCCACCTCGGACATTTCCGAGGTATCGCCGGTTTTGGTGCGTTTCGCCCAAGAGCTTATTTTTGCCAGCGCGACCGCATCTTCCTTGCTAAAACCTAGCGTCGACGTCAACGCGTTTTTCAGCCGATAGGTGCATAAATAGTTGCTGCGGCCTTTTAGCAACGCGGCAATAAACGGAGTTTTGATCGCCTTGCGAATGACCGGCAAATCTTTGTTAAACAGCTGATCCTGAAGATTTTTAGTGCCAGTCGAAATAATGACTTTCTTGCCGGATAAAATGGCCGGTACCAAATAGGCAAAAGTCTTACCGGTTCCAGTTCCGGCTTCGGCGATTAAATGCTGGCTGGTGTCTATCGCATTGGCAATCGCCTTAGCCATTTCCAGCTGCGCCGCCCGTGGTTGATAGCCTGGGATTACCGTTGATAAGCCGCCGTCGCTGCCGAAAAATTCTTCTAGTTTTGTCAATTGAGTCTCTTGCACTATTTTTTGTTGGCTATTTTAATGCAAGCGACAAGTGCCGTTGATTTTTTTAACGGGATTACCAAAAGCGGGGCGTGCCGTGCGTGCCTTATCTCCCAATGCGCGCACGGCACGCCCAGTTGTCAGATAGTTAAATTTTAACCGGTGCCAACAGACCTTCTTCTTTTATTGTAAAAAACACCAAATGTTTATTTTCAGGTATTTCATCTATGCGTAATAAATCGCGATATTCGCAAATAGAGACGCCCAAATTAACAGCTGCATTATATTCCGCCTCATAACCTTGAAGGCGTTGTAAATCTTCATATAACCCGTCAATCAAGTCGAAAAACAGACTTGTATTAGCGTTTATATTGGCCTCTATCTTCATAGCTTGTCGATCTGATCGCTGGTATATGTACGCTATTTTGAACATGAAAATAAGACCAGTCATTTCCGCTACCCTCTTTACCATATCGCCCTCATTGTCTTCGCTGGCGGAATACGTAGCATCCAGCATGGAAGCAAGTATTGCTTGCTTGTCTCCTTCCATAAATACCGCTTTAAATACTTTCTTACGCTGATTTCCGTCTACAAATATTGAATCCTCAGCTTCTATGTCTCCAATCATAGAATTAGCTTCAGCCATAAGTTCCTCAAGGTCATCTTTAGGCTCAAATCCCTCTATACGCAATAATTCAACAATATCACTTAACCCATTAAATTCAGGATCAAAACGAGCTATTAAATCATCCAGACGCATTGCCGGCATGATGTTTCGAAATGGCTCGCTTAGTAATGTTTGATAAACCCTTGCCTCAGAATTTAGGCTCACGCTAACAAGCTTGCTCAGCAAGGCTGAAAGCCTCTCCTGCTCTTTTGCAAGCTTTTTCCCCGCTGTATACAAATCATCGGCTTCTGCACTGATTGACGCGCTTAATGCACAAGCAACAATCGTTTGTCGAAGGCGATACAGCGAGGTAATAATACTGTCATCAATATTAAAGTCATCACTGTCAGAACGCTTGTTCTGCATCCATCCAATCGCATTTTTCATCTCATTTTCGGTATGTAACAACAATTTTTCTGTAACAATGCTAATCGTATTAAAGGCATTTTCTATACGCGTCAAACGTTGTGGACTATTAGGTTCTAAAAATTGACAGCTCCAAGCCATGTTAGCAGCGCTATTTAACTCGCCAGCCAATTGCACCTCTTGATATTCCTTAATATTTTGTAATGATTGCATGGCATATACAAAACCAAGATCAACTGTCCATTGCAAGTTTTTAGATCTTTGCTCTAATTCATCAAGCTTTGCAATGACGACATCAGACTTATAGTTTATCTCGTTGAGCTTGGCATTGATTACACCCAGCTTAGAATCTACTACATCAATTTTTTCAATAACAATATCCGATTTATGATTGATTTCATCTGCTTTCGCTTCAATATGCCCGAGCTTTCGTAAAGTAGCTGCACCAAAAGCAACAGTCGCACCAAGATTTAAAACACTGGCAACACTTCCAACCATTGATAAGAGTGGATTGGCCGCTGACAAGCCACTAGGTGACTTGGGGGACATGCTAGTTTCACGTAACCATGCAACTACTTCCTTTCGTCCACTCGCCTGCCTTATAACCCCGCCTACTCGTTCATATTCACCGGTCGCTAATCTACCTGCTAATTTCTCAGGAATCTCAAAATCAATTTGTGTTTGCATAACTAGCCTTAAAGTGGTTTTTAGTTTAAAAATCAGATCGACTGGTTTAAGGCCGATGCCGCCGTATGGGCGGTGGTAGTGAAACCCTGGATACTGGTTCAGGAATAAGCCAACCGCTTTACCTTAAGCCTTTCCCCTTGAACCTGATCTGCCCTTGCCTCTTGCTTCAGCCCGCTTGCTGTCAGGTTGTTTAGGGCCACGAATCGCCGGTTTAGCACCGCGAACTGCTGGTTTTTTCGTATGCCGCAAATCCTTTTTACCGGTGTCTTTATGCGGCGCATTCTTTTTAGGCGCATCGATTATCTTCAACGATACCGGCTCGTAACCGGTATCGGCAACACGCGGAATTTGCCGTTTGAGCATTTTCTCAATTTCTACCAGCATATAAGCTTCTTCCGGGCACACCAGCGACAAGGCCTCACCACTTGAACCGGCGCGTCCGGTACGGCCAATACGATGGATATAATCTTCCGGAACATGCGGCATATCAAAATTCACCACATGCGGCAGGTAAGCAATATCCAGCCCGCGTGCGGCAATATCGGTGGCGACCAACACTGTCACCTTGCCGGTTTTAAATTGCTCCAGCGCCTTGTTACGTGCACCTTGGGTTTTATCGCCATGCAACGCCGCAGTGCGGATGCCGTCTTCAATCAGCTGTTTTTCCAAACGGTCAGCGCCGTGTTTGGTGCGCACAAAAACCAGCACCTGCTTCCAATTATTGCTGCCGATCAGGTAGGACAATAACTCGCGTTTATACTCGCGGCCGATGCCGTATACACGTTCAGAAACATTCTCAGCCGTGGCATTATGCTTGGCGACTTCGACTTCGACAGGATTGTTCAATAACTGCGCAGCCAGCGATTTGATCGCGTTAGGCACGGTCGCGGAAAACAACAGACTCTGCCGCTTCTTAGGGATCAGCGCCATCAGTTGCGTAATATCAGGCAAAAATCCCATATCGAGCATACGATCCGCCTCGTCCAATACCAATATTTCCACGTTGGCCAGATTGATATTGCGCTGCTGCACATGGTCGATCAATCGTCCCGGCGTCGCTACGACAATGTCGCAACCCCGGCGCAATTGGCGGGTCTGAATGCCGATACTCGCACCGCCGACCACCAATTCCGCATGCAGCGGCAAATGCGCGCCGTAAGTTAAGACGCTTTCATACACCTGTGCGGCCAGTTCACGGGTCGGTACTAAAATCAGCGCGCGAACACGATGCGGTTTTTGGTGCGGGTCATGATTTTCAGCTAACCGCTGCAATAACGGCAAGGTGAAACTAGCGGTTTTTCCGGTGCCGGTTTGTGCGCCCGCCAATACATCCTTGCCTTCAAGGATTAAGGGGATGGCTTGTTGTTGTACCGGCGTAGGCGTGACATAGCCTTGATCGGCTACGGCTTTAAGGAGTTCCTCGGTTAAACCGAGTTGGGCGAAAGACATTTTAGAAATCTCAGGTAAAAATAAAAGGTGATAGGTAAAAGGTTCAAGGGAAATGATATTTCCTTTCGCCCTTCCCCCCCGTCATACTCATATAGCGCAATATAACCGGCTGTTCGTTGATATTAAATTCGTGTTTTTCCGGCTTAACTAGCATCGCGTCGACAATGGCTTGTTTCCGCACCGCCCTATTGCCCGGATTGGCCCGGATGACTTGCTTTAAATCGACTGAATACTTATTGTCCAGGCATAACAGCAACCGCCCTTCAACGGTCAGGCGCACCCGGTTGCAGATGCTGCAAAATTCTCGCTGTGCGGAGAAATAAAGCTCTTCCAGCGTCAAAATCTGCGCGCGGCAAGAAGGTCATGTCTTCAGTCTGCAGTACAAGCAACGGAAATCGCAACGGTCGGTGATGAAAATCCGCAATTAATCAATAGTCCTGCCGAAGCGGTCGATTAATTGAGTGGGAGGGGGCAAATCAGCCATTAGGGCGACGATAAAAAATCCAAGGCGCCAATATTAACATAGAATTAGCTTTTTCCGGTTATTGTGCTCTGGAGCTTGGTCGTGCACCGATGTGTCCTAGCAAAAATTCTGGTATCCGTTGCTCCAGCCAATATTCCGGCCTAAACGGAATTAATCCTGAGATAAAGCCCACATGGCCGCCGTGCCGGGTAAGCTCCAATTGCACCTGCGTCGATACTTCGTCCAGATCGGGTAGGACTTCCTGGGTCATAAACGGGTCGTCAAGCGCCTGCACCAATAGCGTCGGCACCGTGATTGCTTTGAGATATTGTCTGGAGCTGGAGCGGCGGTAATAATCATGCACATCGTCAAAACCATGCAACTTGGCCACGATCCGGTCGTCATATTGCCAGAACGACCCGATGTCCGATAAATCACCCAATGCCCTGACCTTCATGGCTTCCTGGGCTTGGCCTATGCTGTCCAAATGTTGCAGTTTATTATGCATATAGGCTTTTAACTCATCCAGCAATCTGCCGCGATAGAACCTTGAAAAACCGTTGTCCAGCTTTGTTGCGCAAATCCCGAGCAGCAAAGGCACGGAAACGGCAACGGCGGCAAACAAGTCCACCTGACTGCCTTGTTCGCCCAGCCACTTTAAAATGACATTGCCACCCAATGAAAAACCTACGACGGCCAAAGGCGTGTCGGGTTCTCGTAGTCGCAAGGTTTGATAGAGAAAATGGATGTCCTCCGTTTCGCCCGAATGATAACTGCGCGCCCGGTTATTGGACGATCCGCTGCAACCACGAAAATTAAGCGCAACACTGCGCAAGCCCTGTTTAAGCAACGCGCTTTGCAGCCCTTTGATATAGCTCGATTGCGAACTTCCGGTTAAACCGTGCACCACTATAACTAACGGTTGATTGCCTGTTCCGCAATAATCAATATCGATAAAATCATGGTCGGGCGTCTCTAACCTTTCGCGGCGATAATCAGGTGGATTCGGCGCGTTTCTAAATAAAACCGGGTATATGGTCTGCAAATGACTGTTGCTTAACCACCAAGCGGGTTTGAATGTCGTTTGGGTAGGCATGGGTTATCGATTTTAGTAACAAGAATGCCTGATTGTAATACCATTCCTGAACCATTAATCCTAAAATCCGCAGTCAAGCATTCCAAAACTCCCACTTATTAAGTCTAAAGGTTGACAATATTTGCCATATTTTGCCATCATGGGCTAATCACAATTTTTAGAGACAACGCAATGGCTACCATGAATATCTCATTACCCGACCCCATGCAAGATTGGGTTCAAACTCAAATTCAAGCGGGCAAATACTCCAGCAGCAGCGAGTATGTCCGCGATTTGATTCGGCGCGACCAGGAAAATCGCCAGCAACAACAGTTTTTGCAAGAAGCTATCACAGAAGGCCTGAAAAGCGGAATTAGCGACCGATTGATGGATGATATTCTGAAAGAAGCTAAAGCAAGGCTGGTAACCTTTAATGCAAATTAAAAAAACCGTATTAGCCGATGAGGACTTGATCGGTATTTTTATTTATGGCAGTCAGAACTTTGGGCAATCAAAAGCTGAAAGCTATCATGTCGAGTTAAATGAATTTTTTTTGTTTCTTGCAGAAAATCCGCTTGCCTGCCCTGAACGCCTGGAACTTAAGCCACCAGTCCGCATACATCCGCATAACAACCATTTAATCATCTACACAATAGAAGACGATTACATACTGATCGTGCGGATACTTCACCATAGAATGGATGTTAAACAGCATCTTTAGATTTAAAAGCCGATTTCTCGTAAATTCAATTCAAAAAAGCCCTAATCGCAGCTATTCCCTGGCCGCCACTTTGCCGTGCTGTCGTCAAACTGGATTCGGTCATGCCGCCCAGAGCGTAGACAGGCAGGTTGACGTTACCAACCAGTTCGACAAATTGCTCCCAGCCTAGGGATGCAGCGCCCGGATGGGTTTGGGTTGCCAATATGGGAGCCAGCACCACAAAATCCACGCCTATGTTTTGCGCATGTTGCAGTTGCTCAAGGCTGTGACATGACGCGGCTAGCCACGGGGTGTTTTCTGGGCGTTCGGCTAAGTTCATTAAGTCACGGCTGGTCAAGTGTATGCCATCCACCGCTGCCGAAAATTCAACGGCGGAATTCATTAACAACAAAGCCTGCTGCCGTTGGCATAATGGGTAAGCCTGTTCGATAAACGCTGCAACGACGGCGGAAGGCAAGGCTTTCAATCTGGCCTGGATCAGTTTGACGCCTTTGTTCAATATTTTTTGCAGATTCGGCAGCAATAAAGCCTCGTCCGCATCATCCAAGATCGCGTAATACTGCGGCAACCGGGCGGCGGTGATAATCGGCTGATTAGCTGCGGGGAATGCGTAGTGTTCCAGCTCTGCCGGGGCTACCCATTTAAACGGCTGGCCTTCGCAGCCTTGAGCTTCGCCTGAAAACTGCTCGACCAGAAAGACCTTTAATTGTACGGACAGGTCGGGATACTGATGATTGATCGTAATCAGTGGGGTTGCTGCGATCACGGTGATGTTGAGTTCTTCTTTAAGTTCGCGGACCAGCGCTTGTTCTGCTGTTTCCGCTGTTTCAATCTTGCCGCCGGGAAATTCCCACAAACCGCCTTGGTGCAAATCGGCATGGCGCAGGGAAATCAGGATTTTTCCTGCCGAGTTTTTGACTACGCCTACGGCGACTTGGAGGGGGGTCATTTTTTAGTGAATGCTGGAGCGTCCAAAACTACATTCCCACGCCGGAGCCCTTCGACAATGCTCAGGACAGGCGCGGGAACGATGATCCTGTACCTTTCGCCAACAAAGCCGGACGAGGCATGTTGCCTCGTCCGAAACGTTTGGCGCTGGTTAAATGTAGCCCTGTAGCGCAGGTATCCCAGAAACGTTAGGGACGGGGTTACAAACCCCGTCCCGCCTGTTGACGCTGGAACGTCCAAGACTGCATTCCCACGCCGGAACGTGGAAATGATGATCCTGTGCCTTTCGTCTTTCGTCTTTCGCCTAAGTCCTATATTCCGCATTGATTTTCACATACTCATAAGACAAATCGCAGGTCAACACTTCCTGTATGGCCTCGCCGCGTCCCAGTTTGACGGTCACGGTGATCTCTTGCTGATTCATCACCTTTTGCCCCGCTTCCTCAGTGTAATCGTCAGCTCTGCCGCCATTCCTGACGATGCAGACTTCATCCAGATACAACTGCACGTTTTCCAGCACCATGTTTTCGACCCCGGCGCGACCTACTGCCGCCAGTATCCGTCCCCAGTTCGGGTCGCTGGCAAAAAAGGCGGTTTTCACCAGCGGCGAATGAGCGATGGTTTTGCCGACGCGCACCGCTTCTTCATCGGTCAAGGCCTGCTCGACGACGATGCGTATCAACTTGGTTGCGCCCTCCCCGTCCCTGACGATGGCTTCCGCCAGCTGCTTGCAAACGGTCATCACGGCATCGGCAAAAATCCTATAATTTTCGCTGTCCGGTTTGATTTCAGAAGCCAACGAGCAACCGCTCGCCATCAATACGCAGGCATCGTTGGTGGAGGTGTCGCCATCGACGGTGATGCGGTTGAACGATTGTTCAACCGCCAACGCCAGACAATCCTGCAACAGCGCTTGGTCGATTTTTGCATTGGTGGCGATAAAGCCCAGCATGGTCGCCATGTTCGGCTGGATCATGCCCGCGCCTTTGGAAATGCCGTTAATAGTGATGGATTGACCGTCAATTTCGATGACCTTGGATACGCCTTTGGCAAAGGTATCTGTGGTCATGATCGCCCGAGCGGCCTTGTCCCAGTTACCGGTATCAAGGTTGCTTACGGCTTCCCGTAACGCCGCCTTGATTTTGTTGACCGGCAGCGGTTGGCCGATCACGCCGGTCGAAAAAGGCAGCACTTGCGCCGCAACACCAGCGACGACTTCGGCAAGATCAGAGCAGGTCGCCAAAGCATCTTTCATACCTTGCTCGCCAGTACCGGCGTTGGCATTGCCGGAATTAATCAGCAACCAGCGCGGCGCATGCGCCAGATTGGCTTTGGCCACATGCACCGGTGCGGCGCAAAAGGCGTTCTGGGTAAACACCGCCGCACAGCTTGAATGCTCAATCATTTGTATCACCAGGATGTCGTCTCTGATGGTTTGTTTGATGCCTGCATTCGCCGTACCCAGGGTTATTCCTGATACTGGATGCATGATCGGAAAACTGCACTGCCCTACTGCCATACGTTAAGCCTCGTTAAGCTGAGTCGTTATGTAACACTTAGCTTTTATCGTTAAATAAATACTTTCAATAACTTCTTTTTTTGCATAGATTAAATTAATACTGTTAGCCATAAGTAGTCGTTCAAAAGTCTTTTAACCGGAGTAAAACGGCTTTAGCTGTAAGCAGAAAATGTCTAAAGCCATTTGACTCCAGCGCAAATGTTAAAAGAAATATGATCTTGTACTTATCAATAGCGTCATCCTCAAATTCAATTCTATTCCTTTTTCAATCGCTTCTTTTTCTATGGGTCTGGTTTTGTCTTTGGCGATAACAACATCTATTTTTTGCTCGCCTAAAGCCCTATCCAATGCGCTTAAAAACTTGATTTTTTTCTCATACAAATTATCTAACTTCTCAGGCACAAGATATAAATCTATATCACCGCCTTTTTTATCATCATCGACTCTACTACCAAAAAGAGTTACCTTTACTGCATCGCCAAATATGCTTTGGGCAGCATGTTGTATAGTGGATATTTCAAACAGGGTTAAGCGCATTATTTTTTACTCTATCCGGCTTTTATAGCTTACTGATCAGACTTTAAAAAACACCAACACATTATCGACTTTTTCAACTTCCCCTGCCATCAGTTTGCATTGTTTTTGTATCTTTTCCAGCTGTTCCGGCGGCTTGCTGATCGCAAAAGGCACAATCACTTCCACTTCAATCTGGCCGTCCAGATAATGGATTCTGAAATCTTCTATCGCCACTTTAAAGTCCACCAGATAGTGATCCAATAGCTTTTGCACTTCCCCGCGAGACAGCGGCTTGGAATGATCGAGTAAATTTTCGTCATCTTCGGGATCGACATGTACCAGCACATCCATCACGTCATCGAAACGCCAGATCAAATCGTCCCTGACGATGTCGCCAATCATATGCCCTTCCGAAACGGTAATGCGCGGATCGACGATGATATGCGCATCAATCAGCGCATCCTCGCCCATTTGCCGGGTACGCAATAAATGAATACCTTCGACACCGTCAATGGCATGAATGGCAGCTTTTATCTCGGCAACCAGTTCTGGCGGCAATGAGGTATCGACCAGTTCCTTGATGCTCTCAAGCACTAGGTTCAAACCGATTTTAGCCACCATCAACGCAACCACAATAGCAGCAACCGCATCGGCCAACGGATACCCCAGCATCACCGCACCGATGCCGAACAACACCACCAACGATGAAATCGCATCACTGCGTTGATGCCAAGCGTTGGCCAACAGCAATTTGGAACGGGTCTTTTTTGCGATGCGCTTGGTGTATTGGTAGAGCCATTCGTTGACCAGGATTGAAAGCGCCGCAATAGCCAATGACAAACCATTGGGCGCCGGCAGATGCTCCGGGTGTGCCATGCGCTCCATGACCGACCAAGCGATAGCGCCGCCGACGACTATCAGGCCGCTGCCCAGAATGACCGTCGCTATGGTTTCAAAGCGGCGATGTCCATACGGGTGCTCATGATCGGCCTCGCGGCTGCCTAACCTGACCGCAATAATCACCAGCAGATCGCTGAGCAAATCCGATAGCGAATGAATGCCGTCGGCAATCAGAGCCGCAGACTGTCCAAGGATGCCGAAACCGATTTTGATCAGCGTCTGGAAAACATTAATCGCCGCGCCGACATAACTGGCTCTGGTTTTTAGTTTATCCATTGTTGCGACATCCACAGCTTCAGCCATTACGCGCCCACTTCCAGAATAATAATGTATTCATGATCGGCAGAGCTGGTTTCCAATACCTTATGCCCATTGATTCGGCACCAGGCCGGGATGTCCTGCATCACGCCAGGATCGGTACAGATCACTTCCAGCTGGTCACCCGGCTTAAGCTGTTTGACTTTATCTTGAGTGCGAATAACCGGCAACGGACACAGCAGACGACGGGCATTTAGCGTTTCTCTGTTCATATAAACCATTCTTGTGGGATTTCATCGCTGCCGAACGGCTTAACCTGAATGATCCTTTCATAGCCGGCTTTGTCGGTAATGCTCACATCGACTTGGTCGGCAGTACGCCCTTGACCGTATCGCGCGGTAATTCTTGCCGCCAGGAACAAATCCTCGGCGGAAGGTGTGCCGTCAACTAACACCAATGGCCCTGCATGGCTGGCGCAACTCATAGTGATGAATTCTTTTTTGTAGCCTTGCATAAAACGGCCTTCGCCTTCTTCTCTGGCGACGATGAGTTTAAAATTTTGCTCCGGCCTGATGTGTCTGCCGACTTTTAGCAACATCACATCGTCTAGGTCGTATTGTTTATCGCCATCGCGCGCTTTCCATAAATCGACCAGTTTGGCCGAATAGCTGGCATCGGTCAGGAAACAGCAACCGCCCGCAGGCTGAGCATATTCATCAAAACCGAAACCCTCGGCCATCGCCATCTGCGGCTTACGCGAGCGGCCGCTAAAATCGTGCAGCTTTTCCCGATCGACCCAGCCTTCCCGTTCCGGCAAAGTGGCAGGCAGATTCTTGGCGCATAAAGGCCGCAATAATAAATCGTCGGCACCTGATTCCTTGGATATGATCGGCATGGTCGCCTTGCGTTGCGACATCGGCCGCTGGCCGATCACTTCGCCGGTGATGATAAAGTCGAAATCGTTTTCGACCAGCCATTTTTTGGCCCTGTTGACCATGAAAATCTTGCAGTCCAGGCAAGGGTTCATGTGCGCGCCGTAGCCGTGTTTCGGGTTGATCACCACGTCTTTGTATTCGTCGATCACATCGATGATGTGCAGCTTCATGCCTAACTGTTCTGCGACCCATAAGGCGTTGTTGCGTTTAGGCTTGGCTTTGTGATTAGCCCGGATCGCATGGGTGTGGCCTTCCACGCAAAAACCGGTAAAAAAATTGATACCTTCGACATGGACACCCTGTTCCATGATGGTTTTCGCCGCCAGCAATGAATCGAGCCCGCCGGAAATTAACGCTACTGCTTTTCTTTGTTTACTCATTATCACTCAAAAATTGGAAAAATCGGGTCATTATACCGGCTTATTGCCAATCCAGAGGCTAGAAAAATAGAACGCGGATGCGACTGATCATCGCAATAAAACCAGTTGTCCACGAAAAACAAAAGTATAACGCCATGGATGGCGTGTAGTAGGGTACCAAAAGTAGGCGGCTCTAGCCGATGCAGGAGCAATTACCGAGGCACCTCTAGGCAACACGAAAAAATAATTGGATTTTGATAGTTGAATTAATGGAATTTTCTTGAAACCAATTAACGTGGGTAGGTATAATAACCACCATGAATAGTAAGCAATTAGTGAAAGTATTAGAGCAAAACGGCTGGACGCTACGCGGCGTTAAAGGCAGTCATCATATTTATACGCATCCAGTAAAGCCTAGTCATGTGAGCGTTCCTCACCCAAAGAGCGACCTAGGCAAAGGCGTGGTTAAGCAATTATTAAAGCAAGCGGGGTTAAAATGAAATTCTTTGTAGCAATAGAAACCGGTGATGATGATCATTGTTTTGGCGTAGTTGTGCCTGATCTACCCGGTTGCTTTTCGGCTGGCGATACCTTGGATGAGGCATTTGAAAACGCAAAAGAAGCCATTGAATTATGGTGTGAATCTGTAATCGAGGATAAAGGTATTATTCCGCCTGGCAATACATTGGCCTATCACCAGGATAATCCAGATTTTAAAGGCTGGGTTTGGTCTATAGTCGATGTCCCTATAGAGCGCTATTTAGGAAAAGCGGAAAAGGTTAATATCACCGTTCCAAGCTTATTATTAAGCTGGATTGATGACTACGCGAAAGCACATGGCCTTACCCGCTCAGGATTTTTAGTGCAAGCGGCAAGACAGGCTATGCGAGATTGAAGAGGCAATGCGCGGCGAACTATTAGCCAATATCGAACGGGCAAGCGCCCGTATCACGCACCGTTTTATTGGCCTGCAAGGGCTGGTAAATGGAGATCCTATAATGACACAGCAAAAATATCAGCTTCTCGACGGCCTGCACGAGCGAGCCGACCAATTCGCTAAAATTAATTTACTGAAAACTATATGACTGATTTACCGCTGGCAACCCACAAAAAAAACAATTCTCTTCCAGTTTAGCAATTACAAGCAACGTCAAATGATAACCATCGGAAATTTCTCAGATTTACTCGCCGTTTTAAATTTCACACAAAATGGCAAAACTTACCGCAAAACCTTTGAGAACGGCGTTGAGTTAATCGCCGATTTCGCCACGCAAAAACTAATTTATCCGCAAGGCTTAATAGTTCATGAACAACAAACCTGCAATTTTTCAGCCGCTGAAAATTTTGTGGTGTTTGAATGCGTGCATCGCTTACTGGAAAAAGGTTACGCGCCAGAGTCGATTGAACTTGAACCAAAATGGAAGCTCGGACACGGTGCAAGCGGCGGGCGAGCGGATATTTTGGTTACAGACCGTGAAAATAATTCACTGCTCATCATTGAATGCAAAACGGGTGGAAATGAGTATAAAAAAGCCTTAAAAAACACCCAATTCAACGGCGGACAATTATTCAGTTACGCGCAACAAGCCCAATCCACGCGCTTTTTATGTCTTTATGCGTCTGATTTTATCGATAACAAAGACGGTCAAAAAGAACTCAAACGCGATTATTTTGTTATTTCATTGATCGACAACGACAAAATTGCCCCCAAAGAAGAAACCGAATTAAAGCGTTTTGATACCGCACAAAATGTGATTGAACGGTTTGAAGTCTGGAAAAATACTTATCAATTAGAACCCATGCCGTCGGTGATTTTTGAAGATACCAGTGCAGCGTATGTGATTGGCAAAGACAAATACACCTTAGCGGATTTAAAAGCCGTCGATAAATTAGATAAAGAAGGTAAATACCACGAATTTCGTACTGTGTTACGCAAATACGCCGTAGCGCGTCGTGAAAATGCGTTTGAAGTGTTAGTGAATTTGTTTTTGTGCAAAATTGTCGATGAAACCCAAAACAGCAAACCCGATGTACAGCAGAATCTGAAATTTTATTGGAAAGGCATTGCTTACGATAATTATTTTGAGCTGGTCGATAGATTGCAAAGCCTTTATAAAACGGGCATGGAGCTGTATTTAAAACAAGACGTTGTTTATGTCAGTGATAAAGAAATAGACGACGCATTTTGGGCAGTTAAAAACGGCAGAAATGCTAAAAATGCCACCAAAACCGCTATCCTCGAACTTTTTACCAAACTAAAATACTACAAAGGTTTGGATTTTGATTTTGTGAAAGTTCACAACAAAAAAATGTTTGAGAGAAACGCCAAAATTCTGATTGAAGTGGTGCGAATGTGGCAGGATTTGCAGCTAAAAACGCATGAACAAAATCAGTTTTTGGGCGATATGTTTGAATACTTTTTAGACAACGGCGTTAAGCAATCGGAAGGGCAATTTTTTACCCCAAATCCGATTTGCCGTTTTATTTTGAGTGCCTTACCGCTTGAAAATTTAATTGTAGAAAGTGAACATCCACCGCGTGTGATTGATTATGCCTGTGGCGCGGGACATTTTTTAAACGAATACGCCGCGCAGATTAAACCGTTTGCTGCATTGCACAAAAAAAGTTTGTCACTTACCGATTTTCATAAAAATATCGTCGGTATTGAAAAAGAAGACCGTTTAGCCAAAGTTGCCAAAGTGTCCGCGTTTATGTACGGTCAAGACGAAATCAACATCATCGACGCGGACGCATTAGCCGTTCATGAAGACGTAAAAGAAAATAGTTTTAATGTGTTAGTCGCCAATCCACCGTTTGCCGTCGAAGGTTTTTTAGAAACACTCGACGAAAAAGACCGTGAAAATTACGATTTGTTAAAAACAATTTCTGAGGTGATGAGCAACCGCAACATTCAATGTTTTTTCATTGAACGCGCTAAACAATTACTTGCACCGCGTGGCATTGCGGCAATCATCGTTCCGTCTTCGGTTTTATCAAATTCCGATACCACCCACGTTGGCAGTCGTGAAATCTTGTTGAAAGCGTTTGATATTGTCGCGTTGGTCGAATTGGGCAGTGGCACATTTGGCAAAACAGGCACCAATACCGTGGTGTTATTTTTGCGTCGCAAACATAAAAATCCCACCGAAGCCGAACAGTATTTTAATCGCGTCAATGATTGGTTTACCGACGACCAAGAAGCCGATATTTATCAAGACGTGCAGTTCATTCACAAATACTGCCAACACATCAGCATTCCGTTTGAACATTACCAAACCCTTTTAAACGGTGAACTGTCGGCAGAACTGCTCGCACATGAAATGTTTGTCGATTACAAAAACGACTTTGAAACTTCTACTGAAATCGTCAATCTTAAAAAACAAAAATCATTTATCGCAAAATCTGCTGACGATAAAACAGACGAATTAAAAAACCGTTTCATCGCTTATTTGCGAAAAATTGAACAAGACAAACTCTATTATTTTGTTTTGGCTTATGAAAACCCGCAACAAGTCTTAGTCATCAAAAGTCCATCCGATAACAAAGAACAAAAAGCCTTTTTAGGTTATGAATGGAGCGCGGCAAAAGGTAACGAAGGTATT
>JBCKWP010000028.1:0-18045 GCA_038922455.1 Methylobacter sp.
CAACAAACTCAATATAATCTTTCTTATTCATCTATGCCACTCAGTTTTATATAAATTACATGTAACTTATCATAATGTTTGTGAAACGTTAATAGTTTCGCCAAAAAACATCAAAAATTTCGTTAGTCGTGATTGGTCCGCAATGGGTCGCGTTGTGTCGATTCGCATTAGAATCGATGTACATAGCTGCGCACAAAATAGAAAATAAAATAGGTAAACAATAAGTAATCGAGATACAATGTATCTCTAATTTTACAGGAGAAGCTGCATGGCTACCACAGCAATGGTTCACGTTCGTGTAGACGAACAATTGAAGACGCAAGCTGCCGAAGCCTTGGCTGCGATGGGACTTTCTGTTTCCGATGCTGTGCGCGTATTCTTGATGCGCGTCGTCACCGAACAACAATTGCCTTTCATGCTCAAAGTGCCGAACAGCGAAACGCGCGCCGCGATGATCGAAGCTGACGAGATTGTTCGTACCCGCCACGCACGCTTTACAACTGCTACAGAATTGTTTAATGACATCGAAAAGAACAGCGGCAAGCAAGCGCGCTCAGTTACCACGCGCGGCTGATTACGCGAAAACGTTCATCAAGGATTGGGAGCGGTTATCACGATCTGGCCGGTACGACATGAACCTGCTCAAGGAAGCCATGCTCCTGCTAATCGCTAATGATGCTCCTCTCGGACAAGAATGGCTCGATCACCCTTTGGGCGGCAACTGGGAAGGGCACCGAGAGTGCCATATTGGGGGTGATTTTCTTCTGGCGTATAAGCTGGATAGCAGCAGTAAAACTGACTTAGTCGTTTTCGTGCGTACCGGCACACACTCCGAGTTATTCGAGTAGTGCACGATCGATCGTCGATTTGTGTTAGTGGTTTGGTGCGGAAAAGCACCGCACACACAGGCCGGCGCCGCGCCGCGCGTCTTGAAAAAAGATCAAAATCAAAAGCTATCTCTCCATATCATGATCATCATTAGACGCTCGCTGTGCTCGCTCACGCTGCGATTTGATAACACCGCTATCCAAGCATGCATTAGCGACAGTCCGCGCTATATAGTCGTCTACGTCGCTGTGGCGGTCAGATAAGCCGGGCGATGAGCTCATTATCGCATCGCTAATAAGATCAGCCCTGTACCCATCTTTTAAAAGTTTTTTTGACACTGCAAAATCAATGACAGACCAATCATCCGTCCACCCAAGTTTTCTATTCAATCCCTGCTGCATCTTAGCCGCACGCTTATAAGCGTTGTCGACAGAGCTTCCAACCATACTATCTAAGCATATAACTTTTTTATACGTCGACTCTTTAAGATCTTTTATGTCGGCATCCTGTTTTTTTAACTTGTCGACCTCTATTTTTTTAGCAGTGTCGACATCACGTAATTTATGCATCTCGACGGATACTATTTTACACCGTCGACTTATAGATAATTCAATTGTCGTCAGATAGTTTTCTTTTCCGTCTTTCTTGTTGCTAAAACCGGCCATGCGAAAAGCATGAATTACCCCCGTCAATTTCGGATCACCAAACTTTTTGTTAAGCCGCACAACAATCTCATTAGCCATTGCTTGTTCTTTTTCATAATCTTTTTTGTCGCCATGCTTTACCTTATCTATTATGATAATCGCTTGCTTATTGCCTGCGCTACTGCGCTGTATGATTGCAGGCTCAACACCTGCGGCCAGCAAATTAGTAAGCTGACAACCCTTAACAGCATCATTTTTTAGATCGTCGACAAGTATATAATGCTTGCTGTCGTCGATTGGCACTATATAGATATCGTAACCCTGCGCATTTTTTGCTCTCAACCGATAAATCTCATCTCGAACTTCGGTCGACGACCAAAATCGCTCTTCAACCCCGGCCTCTTTTCTTGTATTTTTATTACCCTTATTTCCGTAGTTTTGCTCATAAAGCCGTTTTCCAAAACTATCTTTTTCTGACCTTGGTTTTAGTTGTATTCTATATTTTTGCGCGCCCAAAGCGGCATGCTGCATATCCCACGCCGCTATTTTAGCTGCGTACTCTTTGCTGACAGCCCGCATACTGACTGGCTCTCGAGTAGCGGCGAGATCTGATAAGTTATCAGCAACCAGCCGCACAGCGCCAATGCCACTCCGATTACTGCCGCCGCTGTCAGCAATGGCAGTAATGGCGCTTCGTGGATGATTGGCGGCGGCGGTTTGTATGTCGACAATATCGCCAAACTTCTGTCTAGTCCGGCCTTCGCTTCCATCGCTTCTATTGTCGCTTCTCGCGCTTCTTCTGCTATCAACGATAGATTGACCGCCATCTTCTGCACCAGCTCCGCGAGCTCCATCGTTGTCATTTTCTGCTGCGCTTGAGCTTCTGCTCTGCTCCTTAGCTCCGCCATTTTTCCTTCCATTTTTTTGCACCAATTTTCGTTCTAGTATAGTTTTTAGCTCATCTTTATCAGTCTGATTCGGCTCATAGCCATCAATTTCAAGCCCCATTTCAGAGCCAATCAACCAGCTTTTTCTTCTAAATTCTGCGTTACCAGTCGCCATTATTGATGGCCACTCTTTATCTTTTGCGAGCTGCAATGATGCTTTTATAGCGCTATCTGACTTTGACAAAACACTAATTCTTTCGCCATGATCAATCAGCACAACAGTGCTTTTGCCTTTCCATTGATAATTATCACCTACCTTTTCAAGTGCAAGCTCAAGCGTGCGCGGCTGGCCATTATATTTAACAAATTTGTCCGTAAATCCCCTTCCTTCAGGTGGGGGATATAAGGATGCTCTTGATTTTTCCTTTGCATTCGTGTACGATTCTCCCTGTGCTGATAATTCAGTCTGCCGGATGGAATAGCCGGCACTGCCAGTCGAGGGGACTTTAGACTCCGCATTATGCCGAGCATCGCCCCGTTGAAGCTGGAAGCTCCTTCCTTTAGGTGGGAGTAATTCACTTGGTTCAGCAAGATATTCAGTTGCAGGTTCTAGCGTGCCAATTTCTTCGTCTTCTTTTGCTGCCACGGCGCGTAGATCGTCAATAACGGACTGATCACGGTCTTTGTCAAAATCGATGCGAGCTTGTAAGCTTTTCCATGCATAGCTTTTGCCAAGATCCGAGCCTTTAAAATTCTGTCCATTTATTTCAAAGCTAATCCCCTGGGCGCCGCCGGTTTTGCCGCTCGGCAAAATCGACACGCCGGCATCACTCAGGCGATCAATAAATTCTGAAAATACAGGTTTGTCAGCAACAGCAATATCAATAATGGATTGCAATTGCATACGCATTGGCGCAAAGCCAGTGCGCTCTGATAAACCAATCTCATTTTTTTTAGGTTTTTTAACTGCGCCATCACCGGGACTTGGCCCTCTCGTAATCGTCAATCCGAACTCTTTTTCAATATCTTGAATATGACGAGTACTGATTAGATTCTCTTGCTTACCAAGATAAACTGACTTATCAAGCGCAATGCGACTTGCAATCAAATGTATATGCTGACCATCACGATCGTCATGCATCACATATACTCGCTGATGTAGATCAGTAAAACCCATCTTTTCAAAATATTTATCTGCAATTTCGTTCCATTTTTCGTTCGAAATTTTGTCGCCGGCCGGAAGTCTTAGCGAATTATGCCATACAGGTTTTTCTATATCTTGGCGTAAATCTCTTGATGCGCCGAACTCTTTTGCGAGCTGTCTACATGTTACGCCGCTCATATTGCCGCCGATTATTTGACCGTCACCATCGCCAATCGCATAATCTAAAACACCACGAAAGCCAGTTCCACGCTTAATTTTTTGCATCCCCTTCATAACAAATCCTTTCTAAAAAATCAGCCCCATCACCACGCGCGTATAAAATAAATTAATCACATCACCATGCGCATTTTTTATAAATCTTCGTCAAAATAAACATCACTATTATCAGCAATGCTAATCAAACAAAGTCTAAACACTGCTAGCTCTTCTCTAATATTTTCAATATCTATGTCGCCGACACCGTTCAAATGCTTAGCTATTTGGTTTAAATTTCCCGCCGCGCTAGCTAGTTTTACCCATGCAGTTTGATTTATTGCCGGTATTGACGGCGGCAGTTTATCGAGCGCGGCACAACGCAAATACTCACCCCTGGCCAGCGTTCCGCGTTGTATATCCAACTTTTTAAGCTCAACTTTATTAAGCCTTACTGATACACAATGCTGCCTAGGGTCGTTGCCAGGCAGTGGTCCATGCCGTCTTTTTCTTTCTACATTCATTCAACTACAGCGTAATAATTCACTTCAAGTTCGTTATCAAAACAAAAAATCTCATTGATAATCTCTTTGCCGACATTAAATATTTTACGATCTTCCCAAAATTCACTTTTCGTATCGCTAACATCGATTAATATCTCAACAGCAACTTCTGATGCAGCGCTAATGCAAAAACCAGATATGTCATCACGACTGAAAATATAATCAAAGTCTGATTCATGCATACAACGCGCAAGCACTTCATCAACCCAATCGCAGATCAGCAGACTATTTAAAATATCACTGAGTTTTTTACCATGCGCAACAACAAACTCATCGCCGTCGGGGCATTCATTCACAACTATTTTCAATTCTTTCATATTTTTAACTCCTTATATATTTAATAGATGCATAACATCAATGATGCATCTATTAAATACATGCATAACATCAAATGCTCCGCACAGTGGGCGCCCGCAGGGGATAACCGGCGAGCGAAGCGCATCCCGGCACAAGCACAGCGCCGTGGGGTCAACTAAGCGAAGCGCAAGTTAGCCCTTGCTACTCACCTGCTACACCCGTTAATTTATAGTGTAGCAGCGAATCAATAAAACCCTAATAGTCAGCAAAACATTTACTTTACTTTACCAGCAACGTCTTCAAGATCCGTCTGATTTATGTTGACCACCACCTGCTTCACTGGTTTTTCATAGCCGGCTTTTTTAAGTGCTTTTTTTAGCAACTCGATTGACTCATACAATTCACCGGCTTTTCTTTTACCTAATAGCGGAGCTACTTTTTCGGACGCCAAAGCTTTTATTGTGCGCTTGATATATTGATCAATAGTCCTCAAATACATGCAATCCAAGTCGTACGCATCTTTTTCTTTGCGATCAATAAAAAACCGTTCTAACTGTTCAATTTCATTTATCGGCTCTAAATTTAATAATGGACGGATAGAATCAGGTATTGTCGACACATACCTTTCGAACTTCGCGAAAACCTTACCTTCCGTGCGTTTTTTAGCCGCATCATAATGAGTGCGTACTAATAAAATTTGTTTGCCTTGTTCACGTACTTGCATATAACCAACCTTTTAATTTAATTGTTGACGGATAATTTGTTAATCTCTCGACTTATTAATATTATATCAGTCGACTAATGTACTGTCAATATTTCGACAGTCATGTTTTTAATATTTCGACAAATAAATTATTAAATGGTCGGCACAATTAAATTTCTAATATCGACATAGTATTATTTTATTATTCGACGTATAAATAAATAGATTATCGACATATTAATAATTTATCCGTCGAATGATATATTATAAATACTTCGGAAGTTATATTTTTAATATTTCGACATAGAATTATTTTATTATTCGACGGATAAAATATAATAATGTCTACTAAATAAATAAATTGTAGGCATATTATTTTTATATCCGTCGACATATTTATAAATTACTCTGCTTACTAAACGCTACCGCCCATACCATCAATAAAAGTCTCAATAAATTCTTTTATTTTTGAAGAAATCCTTTCAACCAAAGGTTTACGCTCTCTGATTTTTGGCTTAAATGAAAGCGCACTAACGACCTCTTCTTCACGCGGCTCCCGGCCAGCAAAGGCGTATGTATTCAGAAGCTTTTCAAGCTCGCTTGGTTGAATTTTTTCTTCTTCACAAAGCTTGCCAAATGCTTCTGTTTTTTGGGTTTGCCAATATCCTTCAAAAGCGTCTATAACATTTTCAGATGGCTTAATCTTTGGCAAATTATCATTGATAAAGGCTTCAATAAGGGCACGTTTACTACGCAATTGAATTTCACCGGCGAGCATATCAACAATTTCTTTTTGTCGTTTTTTGGCATCTTCAGGCTCAAGATTACTTAATCCAATAAGCAGATTTAGTATGTAGGCCACGTTAATTTCATCGCGGTGAATCAAGCTTAATTCGAAATCAACATCGTCCAAAATTGATGTTTTTTCCGCGTCATGGTCTTTTTTTGCTTTGTCATGTAGATCGAGGTATTTGCTTTTATAATCCTCGAATGACTGCGGTTCCAGGCTTAGGTCTGTTTCAGCAAAGTCAGCAAACGTGGTCAGAATGTTTTTAAGCCTCAACAATTCTCTAAACTTGATCACGAAATCCCTTTCGGCTTTTTCGTCGGGCAGAGCATCAACGCTTTGAACCGTCGGTGTTAATGCCAACAGCTCTTTAGTGGCGTTATTGAAATCAGTAACGTACTCATCATACGGCTTAACAATAACGATCTCTTTAGCGTTTTTGTTCGAAAATAACGCTATAGCCTCATCCGTGGCTGCCTTCAGATTTCTAAAGCAAACGATATGGCCATGCGATTTTCTGTCGTTTAAGATGCGGTTTGTGCGCGAATAAGTTTGAATCAATCCATGGAATTTTAAATTCTTATCGACATACATGGTATTTAAACGAGGACTATCAAAGCCCGTCAAAAACATGTTAACCACTAGTAGAATATCAATTTCACCGTTACGCACCCGCTTGGCAATATCCTGGTAATAGTTGTAAAACGACTGACTGTCTTTTGTGCTGTATTTAGTGCCAAACATCACGTTGTAATCAGCGATATACTCATCAAGCTTGTCACGGCTGTTTTGGTTAATTTTTGCATCACCAGGTATATCTAGGGATTCTTCTTCAATCAAGCCATTAGCCAATGGATTTTCTTCATTTGCAGCATAGCTAAAAATCGTAGCCACCTTTAATGGCTTATCTAATCCGGCTTGTTTTTGTTTAAACAGGTCATAGTATTTAGTGAGGGTTTTAATGCTGCTCACGCAAAACATGGCTGTAAAGTCCGGCCATTTTGTTTTTTGTTTATGGCGTAGCAGAATGTATTCAGTTATTTTTTCAAGGCGCTGAGGGCTCTCAAGGAGCTCTTTGGTATCAATGTCTTCAACAGCAATATCAAGTTTGTTAGCGCTATCCTTATATTGGTATTTGCCGACATATTCAACGGCAAACCGCAGCACATTTTCATCCCTGATAGCATCAACAATCACATATTTATGTAGGCATTCCCCAAACAAGTCTTTAGTCGTGTTGTTCTGACTGATACTTGTATTGGCGTTATCGGCAAAAATAGGCGTACCGGTAAAGCCAAACATTTGAGCATTTTTGAAGAATTTTTTAATATTCTGATGCGTTTCACCAAATTGGCTTCGATGGCATTCATCGAAAATAAAGACAAACTTTTTGTCTTGCAGGTGGCCGATCTTGTCTAAATAACGCTCTTTCATGATAGCGTTATTGAGTTTTTGGATTGTAGTAACAATCAGCTTGGTACCGTGGTCATTGAGCTGTTTAACCAGGTTATGCGTGTTGGTGGTGCTATCAACGCTACCCTCACAAAAGCCGTTAAATTCTCGGGTTGTTTGGTAGTCAAGATCCTTGCGGTCGACGACAAAAATTACTTTATGAACCTTGGGCAGTCTGGTAATAATCTGGCTTGCCTTGAAGGATGTCAGGGTTTTACCAGAACCGGTGGTGTGCCAAATGTAAGCGTTATCAAGGCTGTTTTTGACTTTATCAACCAGAGCTTCGGTAGCGTAAAACTGGTAGGGCCGTAGGATTTTTAGAACACCGCTCATCGTGATCACGGTGTAATGCGTGATCATTTTTGCTATATGGCAGGCTTTTAAGAATTCGGCGGCAAACTCACTTAAATCAGATATGCGATTGTTTTCTTTGTCGGTCCAGAAGAAGGTCTGCTGAAAGGCTTGGGTTTTATTGTTTGAAAAATACTTGGTATTGACGCCATTACTAATGATGAACAGCTGGACATACTGAAACAAGCCATGGCCGGCATCATAGGATTCATGCTGATAGCGGTTTATCTGATTGAAAGCCACCTTAAGCTCTGCTCCGCGCTTTTTAAGCTCTATCTGGACTAACGGTAAGCCGTTAATTAAGATGGTCACGTCATAACGGTTTTTACGCTTACCTTCCATTGAAACTTGATTAGTCACTTGGAATTCATTCATGCACCAATCGTCAGAATTCAAAAAACTGATGTAAAGGGTTTCGCCAGGTGCATCACGTTTTAAAGCAAATTTATCCCGTAGTATCCTGGCACGATCAACGACATCACCGGCATTCAAATGGTGCAAGACCCGATCAAATTCAGACTTGGTTAACGAGATATTACCGTTATGAATCTCCAATTGTCGCTTTAGATTAGCCAGCATGACCGCTTCATCATCGATACGCACCCTTGCGTATTCCATATCGACTAATTGTGCGATTAAATCTTCTTCAAGTGCGTGTTCCGATTGTGTTGCCATGTGAATAATCCTTTTCAGTTTAATTTTTATGCGGGGGGTAAGATAGAGCGTTACATTAAATGAACATCTGTTGTAGCAAGCCTTGTTTGTATTGTTTGACGGCAGCAAGTTGGGCTTGGGTGTTGGTGATCTTGTCGTCGATGGCGGTGAGGAAGTTGGCGATTTTGGTTTGTTCTTTTTTGCTTGGTACGTCAATTAGAATCTTTAACATTTCACCTTTTGTAAGTTTAGCTCTAGTGCCGCCACTTACATATCCAGTAATGTTTTTATGCACTAATGAATAAAATAAGAACACATTCAAAAGCCCATCTTTACCTTTTAGAACATGCGTATGATTGTTAACCCAGCACTTTCCGTGCGAAATATTTGCTATCGGTCTGGTTTTGTATTCATTAAAATTACCACCATCTTCTGCTAACAAAACTATGGTTTCGTCAAAGATGTAATCATTAACGTAATCCATAATGTTATTCGCACCCCAGTACGGTATATTACCTTTCATCAACTGTCGCTCTGCATCATTTAGTGGCTTTCTTAAATTATCCAAGCTGATACACACATCTCCAAGCGCTCTCTCTCCCCACTCCGAAAACTCCAGCCCATCATCATCTTTAAACCGCAGTTCTTGGCTAAAAATATGCTGCATCACGCCTTTTTTGTATTGGGCTAATAGCTTGGTTTTTTGGGTGAGTTGGGTGATTTTTTCATCAACCGCCGTGAGGAAGTTGGCTATTTTGGTTTGTTCTTTTTCATCGGCTGGGCGTATGACTAAACAGTTGCCGATTTCCCCAAGATTTATTTTTTTAGGAAATGCGACATGGATTATTCTTTGGTGTAATTCTTTCTGAAATGAATTTGTCCTTATGTAATGGGATAAAAACAACGAATTAATTTTCTTCGATTGTTTGAGTAGGGCAAGGCTCACATAGAATGAAGCCCTTACATCCCAATTGATATATCTTGGAGTGCCAATGTCACCAATTTTTGTCATAAGAATATCGCCCTTTTCAAGCTTTACTCTTCTGCTCTCCTTATCGAATACTTCCTCGGAAATAAACTTGGTATTTGAGAAGTTGTTGCTTGTTAAATGCTCAACACTATAAAACGGCACTCCCTCGTTTTTATAATCTGGGGTCATATGTGTACCATCGTATATCTTAGCCAAGTCAGACAATGGGTTAGATTTCCACTCTGGAAAATCCCGCCCGTCTTCATCCTTGAACCGTAGCCTTGGTGTACTCATGCTTGCTGCCCTTGCGCGGTAAACGGTGGCGAAATACCCAAATCTTTGCAAAAGGCGGCAATCATGGCATCCGTTTTAAGGCTGACTTTGTCCAGCTCGATCAACTGCGTCGATATTGCGCCCAGATCAATCGCAGCTTCCGCCTCGAAGGTATCGACATAACGCGGGATGTTCAAGTTGTAGTCGTTAGCCTTGATGCTGGCGATACTAGCCACATGGCTGTATTTGTCTTCATTAGTGCGGGCTTGGTACGCATCGACAATCTTTTGAATATGCTCAGTGCGCATTACATTAGTTGTTTTGACTTTATCAAAATGCTTGCTCGCATCGATAAATAAAACATCATCCGGGTTCTTCCGGCATTTTTTAAACACCAATACGCAGGTGGGTATGCTGGTGCCATAAAAGATATTAGCCGGCAAGCCAATCACTGTATCCAGACAGTTCATTTGCTCAATCAAATATTGCCGAATATGCCCTTCCGCCGCACCGCGAAATAACACGCCATGCGGTAACACTATCGCCATCACACCGTCTTCGGCTAACTGATAAACCATGTGCTGCACAAAGGCCATGTCGGCTTTACTACTGGGTGCCAGTCGACCATAAGGGGCAAACCGATCGTCACTCATAAAAGATTGATCAGCACTCCAATTAGCTGAAAAAGGCGGATTCGCGACGATAGCATCAAAGCGTAAGTCTCGGTGCTGTGGATGTTCCAAAGTGTCTTCTTGGCGTATATCGAAATCAGCGTAATGGACATCATGGAGAATCATGTTCATCCGCGCTAAGTTGTAGGTGGTGCGGTTCATTTCTTGACCGTAGATTTTGTCTACCGTAAGGGCTTCACGCTTAACGCGCAACAATAACGAACCGCTACCACATGTTGCGTCGTAAGCATTTTTAATGTGTTTTTTATCGCAAGTGACTATCTTGGCAAGCAAAGTCGATACCGGTTGCGGGGTATAAAACTCACCCGCTTTTTTACCGGCACCACTTGCAAATTCGCCTATCAAATACTCGTAAGCATCGCCTAAGACATCCGCTGTTTTATCAGATAATTTAAAATCAATCTTATCTAAATGAACAAGCACCTTGGCGACCAGGTCGTTTTTTGCCTTTTCATTGGCACCAAGTTTTGATGAGGTCAGATCCAGATCTTCAAACAAATTACTGAAATCGTCGGCACTGTCGGTACCCAAGGTACTCTGCTCGATGTTCTTTAAAATTCTGGTTAAATCGCCGAGGATGAAGTTATGGCTATCACCCTGGTTATCAGTGTCCAATTGATTATTGCCCTTCATGGCAACAGAGTGAAACAATTCAGAAGGCTTTAAAAAGTAGCCCAAATGTTTAACCGAAGCATCACGTACCGCTTCAATGACTTCCATCTCTTCAGGATCGGTATCTTTTAATTCAGAAAACGTCAGTTTGTCTTCTTCCAGTAAAGAGTTGGCATAGAGTTCAATTTTTTCTGATAAATATTTATAAAAAATGAAACCAAGAATGTAATCTCTGAACTCATCAGCCCCCATCTTGCCACGCAAAGTGTTTGCAATATTCCAAAGTTGTTGTTGAAGCTGGCGGCGCTGTTCTTCTGACATTGTTAGTTTCTTTAAGTTAAATGATTAATTTTTTGCGTATTTATACAAAGTTGTTCTTGATACCCCGTAACGTTTTGCAATCGTTGATATAGCTATAGATGAGTCTTTCAAGAGCGCCTTAATCTCTTTAATTTTTTTTTCATCCAAAGCCGGCTTTCGTCCACCCTTACGCCCTCGTGCTCGAGCTGCTGTTAAACCAGCCTTCACCCTTTCTCGTGTCAAATTCCTTTCGAACTCACTTAGTGACGCAAAAATATGAAAAATTAATTTTCCGGTGGCTGTGCAGGTTTCTATATGTTCAGTAATACTAATGAATTCAATGCCGGCATGATCAAGGTCAGAAACAATTTTCATCAAGTCTTTTAGAGACCTGCCAAGGCGATCAAGACGCCATACAACCAGAGTATCACCTGGTCGAATGGCTTTCAGACATTGCGCAAGCTCTGGCCTATCGGCATTTTTGCCGCTAATTTTTTCCTCGTAAATAACCCCACAACCAGCAGCCAAAAGAGCATCACGTTGCAAATCAAGGTGCTGATCTTCAGTAGATACACGGGCATAGCCGATTTTTTGTTTCATGTATGTTTTGCGAATTTTGATTTATTTACATTTATTTTAACACTGATAGGTCTCAACGATAATAGATAAAGGCCACTTTTTTGACTGTTCAGCAAACTACTGTTTGTTGAACAATTCCAATATATATCGACAGAATTAAATTATATATATCGACAAATATATTTTTAATTTCTCGACAAATAAATTATTTAAAAGTCAACTCTATTAAATTATATATATCGACAATACATTATTTTATTATTCGACGGATATTTTTTTAATGAGTCTATCAAGTGTATTTTTAATATAGAATACCGATATATTAGCACGCTTTCTTCAAAAACACATTTACTCAAAAATTCATTTATTCATTTATTCATTTCATCAAATACTCATTGATAAACTGAATAATTAGCCTTTGTTACACCACCTCGGAATCAACCAGGATGAACTTGGTTTGTCATGCTTAGCATAATCAGCGACGGGTATTTTCTCTCCTGTAACACGCTCAATCTCATCAATCGTCACCAGATATTTATCCAGGTTTTTACGGGTAGCATCTTGAGAATTAGGCACAATCCAAGCAATAGCCCTTTCATCTTGCCCTGTGCCGCGCACAATGACCTTGTAAAAAGCGTCAGGTGTTACAACACCATGTGACTGTAAAAAGTAATCATCATCTGGGTTGTTACCAAAAATTGTGCCGCCGATGACTAGTAACTCTGAAATATCGCGGTAACATTCTACGATCTCCTCAGTTTGAAGCCATGCACCCCTATTCATGTTGGCGGCTTGCGGTAGGACGTTAGTCATGAAGTTAGACTGCTTGATAGCAACTGGCGAAGCGTCAAGATGGTTAGCCGGTACTTGGTGACCTCGATCGTATTGATTGCCGTAAGTCTTGCTTGTGAACTGCTGGCATTCCTTTGGAACGTTCGGATCAAGTTCAAAGCTCGCAGCCCTTTTCTCATTGCCTGTGTCGTGTTGCGCCACATATTGAAACTTAACAGCGCCTCGCTGCGCACAATCTACCCAAACAGTAAAACCTTCGTAATCCAGTTTTAGAATATTGCCAGACCGTTGAGTAATGGCGGCTGGTAAACTAATGGGGGTGGCGTTATCTGTGGCAATGACGCCAAATTCAGCCATACAATTTTTTTGTGACTTGCTAACGCTACCGTCACTACAAATAAATTGCGAACCATCACAGTGAGAAATACCGCTATTTTTACCAGAACACGGCGTATTTTGAGCTAAGCAATTTACTGGTAAAAGTAAAACTGCCGCTAAAATAATTAATTTATTCATTTACTCATTTCTTCATTTCTTCTTTTCATCAAATACTCATTTATCAACTGAATAGTCAGCTCATTAATTTTCAATCCATCTAGCGTTGCTTGTACCTTAAAATCCCGCATGAGCTTCGCAGGCAAATTAACGTTAAGACGCTTAATTTCAAGTGATTCACCAACCTTTTTCAAATCATCAATTAACACCTGTTTCTGTGTTTTTTGCTTTGCAGCATCGACCAAACTCATTTCAAAAACTCCAAAATTTCATTTTTAATATTCACAATTTCTTTTTTTGCCTCATCGTTTCCAGTAACTTCAAAAACCGTCAATCCACTTGCGGCACTCTCTGCATAAACTACTCTCTGTGTTGTCCCATTATCTAAAATAGGCAAATCGTACTCTGCTAATGCTTCGTTAATTTCTTTACTGAGCCTTGTGTTTTTAATAATTCTCGTAATAATAAAAGCAGCTTTAGGTTTGCCATTTGTTACTTCTTGCCTCGTTTTAACCAAATCGACAAGGTCTTTACATGCCCATATGTCATAAGGTGAGGGCTGCACGGGAACTAAAATAAGGTCTGCGCATTTAATCGCCGCCACGGCAAGCTCAGCAATCGACGGGGCACCGTCAATAATAATAAAATCAAATGCTTCTTTTAACGACTGAATATCTTTATCTAAAGTCTTACGATCAACACCTACAACATTTAAATATTCGCCATCAGAAACAGCATTCCAATCACGGGCGCT
Organism: Methylobacter sp.; assembly: GCA_038922455.1. Taxonomy (GTDB): domain Bacteria; phylum Pseudomonadota; class Gammaproteobacteria; order Methylococcales; family Methylomonadaceae; genus Methylobacter_A. Next base: position 13,991 of record JBCKWP010000028.1, read on the forward strand.
ACCCTGAGGATCAGAGTCTGCTAACAAAACTTTAAATCCATCAATTTTTAAAGATCTTGCGACCGCGATGGAAAGACTAGTTTTCGCAGATCCGCCTTTTTGATTCAACACAGCTATAATTTTACTCATTTATTCATATCTCCAAAGATTCATTAATTCATATCTTCATTAATTCATAATTTCATTATATCATATCTTCATAATGACGCAAATAAAAAATCGGCGGATCTGAAAATAAATAAAATAAATCTGACAAGCAAATAAACATCATAAAATTAAATTTGTCAACAACCATAATATAATTATGTCGACATATAATTTACTTATCCGTCGACAACTACTAAAATATATTTGCCAACAACACAATTAATTAAATGTCGACCTATAGCTTTTATATATATCAACAATCATAATATAAGAATGTCGACATATAATTTTTATATCCGCCGACAACCCTGCGATCTATGCAGTTTACAGGGGTAACACCACTTGCCATAGAATTGGCTTAGGGATTCAGAAATCACAAACATACCAATTTAGTGTGAATAATTACATTAAACCATTGTAAAGAAACTGTATGACGGGTATTTTGGTGGTTTCCGCATCCCTTAGTAGATCGGAGAAGACCCTTGTGACCTTAGGACGGAGATGTAACCATGCTCTTGAGTTGCTATTTAAGCGTTGCGTGTGCACGCTCACACACACATAGGAACTCGCTTTGCTCGTTACTTTTGATTTTGATTTATTTTCAAGACGCGCGCCCCGCGCCCCCGGCCTGTGTGCGCGGTTTTTTTCGCGCCAATCTTTTGATTTTGACTTTTCTTTTGCTGTTGATTTTGATTTTAAATGTAAATCGTATTTTATCGATTTACATCGAGAATTTAGTATATTCTCGTACGCCAAAAAAAACAGGCGAAAAAAACCGCTACAGGCCTTTTGTAGTGCTGCCTGTAGCGGTTTCTGTTTCAAAAAAAGTGTGACTGATAATCCGGTAGTTTGTGACTGATAATCCGGTAGTTTTCGTCACATTCACATCAAAACGTGATGCTATTTAGAGCGCTTAATGGTTGCTCCTTTTTCGCGACACAATAAGCGTCGAATGCTCTCCACGACCTTCAGTTTTGCACGCCCAATGCTCCAAATTATTAATTTCAGCGATAGCAGCAACAACACGACTGCGACGATACCTGATCGCATCATCACTAACTTCTTCGTCATACCGACTATAAACGCGATCAGCAAGTGTATCTATCAACAAGATGCGTTCTTTTCCAAGATCAACAAGCCCACAGAGATTACATATTCGCGCCTGCCGCTGTGCTCACGCTTAGAATTAAGCGAGGGGCTGCATAGATAGACTTATTAATTATTCGACCGCTATAGAGCGCCTGCCGCGCTGTGCTTGCAGATTTTGATCTCGACTACGAACTCGCTTTGCTCGTACTTTGGTTTTGATCTTTTTTCAAGACGCGCGCGGCGCGGCGCCGGCCTGTGTGCGCGGTTTTTTCGCGCATATCTTTTGATTTTGTTTTTGATTTTTTTTGATAGGTAATCTATAGATTATATTTAGATAATCTATAGATAGAGAAAAACGCGAAACGCTACACGCCTTATACGTAGTGGCCTGTAGCGATTATTAAGGTGTCTGTTTTGTGAGCGTTGTGCCACATGTTTGTGAGCGTTGTGCCACATGTTTGTGAGCGTTATGCCACATGTTTATGAGTTATCCAGCGCAGAATTTGGCTTTCTTACGCGACACACAAAGCGTCGCCCTCTCTCCGCGCCCCTCAGATTGACAAGACCAGTATTCAAGCTCATTAATCTCCGCCGCTGCTACTACCATGCGACTGCGACGATACCTGACAACATCATCGCTAACATCCTCGTCGTATCGACTATAGACGCGATCAGAAAGCGTATCTATCGCTATAATCCGATCTTTTCCAGAATCGACTAGACCACACAGTACACTATGCAATGCACGGGCTTCCTCGGTCTTGAGCATCGAGCGCTCACCGCGATGCATCAACACATATCCGCCGTACGTATTAGCAAGCACAGCTCTTGCAGATAGCGGATTAATGCAAATCGACAGCTCTGTGAGCCGACCAATATCATCTTTTAGCCATGACACAGATAGTAAATTAAATGTCCAGCCCGCGAGCTTACCGTCGTATACAAAAGACACGCGAGACAAGCGAATGAGCGACTTATGAAGCCATTCATACCCGCTCTTTCCGTGCGCTCTACCTAGCTCAACCAATAGCTCGTGCGCGTGTATATTAAACATGATAGCGTCCTGAGTTTCGGCGTACCCCTTTAGATCAAGAGCTACCCTAAGCGCTTGTCCCCGCTCCGTTTTCGGTGATGGCGATACAATGCCACCCCTGGGTGATCTCGCAATAGCAAGTAAGCATAAGAGTAGATCTTGATCTGCAATATCGAGCTCACTAAAAATAGCGATTGTAATCTTATCGCCGTTTTTACACTCATAGACCCGCTCAAGCCCCTTGCGCCTTGCGCCCTTTTGTATCGGCCTAAACTGCGGCGCGGCATGAATAACTTTATGAGCTCGCGCGACGGGATAATTAACTTTTTTATCCTTAATTGTCATTTCGCCACCCATTGCCATTAATATTTCTTAAATTACTGATATTTTCTTTTTTGATCAGCTCACCCGGCTCACCATTAATCATGACCCCGCCCGCCGATCTTCTAAGCCACGCAGACGCCTGGGGCGGACCATAATTTGATTTTTCTAGCGACGCACGCACCCAAAATCGGCGCATATCATCATCAATATCGCGCTCCCTAGCATCCTTGGGTAACATTGTTTGCAGTCGCATGACGTATCGAGCATTATCTACAATCGCACTCGCACCGCGCACCGCTGATGCACCCGCATCGGCATCGCCGAACCCGCCCTTGTTTTCATGATGCAATAGCAGTACTGCGGCCCCCGTATTTTTTGCTAAAATCTCAAAATAACGCAAAACTCGACTCATGGAGCCATTATTGTTTTCGTCACAATCATGAGCCCGCCTAAGCGTGTCGATGATAATCAGACGCAACCCTGGCATCGACATCGATTTGTTATAAATCGCGTCGTAATACGATGTGGATCTACAATCCTCGTCAATTAAAACCGCTCCAAGCCCGGCCAACCCGTAAATCTCAACAACATCAGACAAGTCGTCAAGCCACGACCTACGCTCTTCGTCGTCTTTCCAGTATTGCCAGATTGCGTTTAATCGACTCTCAATATCACAAGCTTCATCTTCGAGTGATATGAATAATACTCGTGCAGGCTCATTTTTGACCTTGACACCACCAAGGTCAAAATTACAGCAACGACCGGCAGCGACTTGAAACGCAGCTTGCAAAGCATAAAAGCTCTTACCTGTCCCCCCGGCTGAAGCTAGAATACCCACTTTTCCGAGGGGAAAACTTGGCAAAACATAATCGCGTTCAACTGGTTTTTTTAAAAATGCTGTTAAAACATCAATTTTTGATAAAATAATATCAGCCATAATTAACCTCGAAGTAGGTTGGTTTTGGAAGTCCCGGTAGATACGGCTAATATCTGCCGGGGCGAATTCACACGTTCTTACGCACGCGTCTAAAATAATTCACCCGTCACGCGCGTCTAAAATAATTCACCCGTCACGCGCGTCTAAAATAAAAAGCCTGGCCCGCGAAGAGCGCGCAGGCACACAGGCCGGCGCCGCGCCGCGCGTCTTGAAAAAAGATCAAAATCAAAAGCTATCTCTCCATATCATGATCATCATTAGACGCTCGCTGTGCTCGCTCACGCTGCGATTTGATAACACCGCTATCCAAGCATGCATTAGCGACAGTCCGCGCTATATAGTCGTCTACGTCGCTGTGGCGGTCAGATAAGCCGGGCGATGAGCTCATTATCGCATCGCTAATAAGATCAGCCCTGTACCCATCTTTTAAAAGTTTTTTTGACACTGCAAAATCAATGACAGACCAATCATCCGTCCACCCAAGTTTTCTATTCAATCCCTGCTGCATCTTAGCCGCACGCTTAT
>JBCKWP010000029.1:0-17793 GCA_038922455.1 Methylobacter sp.
GTTGCGTTTATTATATGAATTCAAGAATTTTAAAGTAACCAATATTTACAATAACAAACCTATGTCAGGTATTTTGTGCATCGCATCTTTGCGGACGCTATCAATGATATCAGCATAAACTTGCGTTGTTTTTACATCAGAGTGCCCTAGCAACCTAGAAACAGTATAAATATCTACACCGTTACACAACAAAGAAACTGCGAAAGTATGTCGCCCGGTATGGAAAGTAACATGTTTACTGATACCTGCTGCCATTGCCCAGCGTAACAACTCCACATTCATCCACGCAGAATATTTAAGCCCAAGAAAGACACGACCTTGTTTTTCCGGTTCACCGAGTAGTATGTAAGCCTGTTGAGGGATGTCTAGATATTGCAATGTACCTGTTTTTTGCTGGTTGAAAGTAATTCGATACACTTCATTTAACTGACTTACTTCTGCCCAATCCAATTTATTGATGTCGCTCCACCGCAGTCCGGTCAAACAGGAAAATAAAAACGCCCTTTTTTGCACGTCGTATCGGCATTCCGTTTTTACCATTTGTCGCACCTCTTCAATCGTCAAATAAGTGCGCTCTGTTGCTTCAACTTTAATGCTTTTGACTTGAGCTAATGGATTATAACTGATAATCCCTTTCTCATAAGCGGCATTAACCACGGCTCTCACTTTGTTGAAATAAGTTGATGCGGTAGCTTTGCTAATGTTGTTTGCGCTCTTGGTTTTAGCTTGATTCACAAAGAAATTCCGCACACCGTCCAGCCACTCAGTCGTTACTTGCTCGAATGTTAGTCCCTCGTTAGGATGATAGCGTTTTAGCTGTATTCGACAGCCCTGCCACACAGAGTAATTACTTTTCCCCGTCGCAGTAGATTTGGTCTCCATTATTTGGTCAAAAAAACTGTAAAAGTAGGTACTGATTTTGGTGCTGTCAGTAAAGCCGTGCTGGCCGGCGGCAGCTTCAGCTATGCGCTTAGATCTTATCTGATCAACTAATAGTTCTGTGTCTTTGTTGTGTTGTCTCTCTGATGGTTTTTTTATGCTGACGTAAAGGTATAAGTTAAGTTGCTCAAGTTTGCGCTTGTGCTTGGTTTTGCCGCTGGCATCCGTGTAACTGCCATACCAATACACTAATCTTAGATAGTGCTTGTCTCCATCTTTGTTGACACGTTTCTCAATTGTTATTTTCATGATACTTACACCTTTTACACCTGTATATTATTTAGGTGTAATATAGGTGTAAATTATTAGCAAGTAAAGGTATAAAATAGAAACAAAAGTAAAGATGATGGTTATTAACTAACTGTTTTATTTAATGTATTATTCTTTTGCTTTCCTTTGCTTTCCTTTACTTGACCTACTTACTTTCCGATACAAAAACTGGAAAATATTTTCCCCAGCAAGTCGTCCGAGGTGAATTTTCCGGTTATTTCCGCAAGGCTCATTTGCGCCTGTCTTAAATCTTCCGCGACCAGCTCTCCGGCCTGACTGCCTCTTAGCTGGTCTAAGGCGCTTTCGACAAACTCATGGCCTTTGTTTAAGGCTTCTATGTGTCGTCTTCTGGCGATGAAAACGTTGTCTGTCGCCTCATTAAACCCGACGCTCTTTTTGAGGTGTTGTTTTAACAGTTCCATGCCGTCGCCGGTTTTTATCGACAGGTAGATTTGGGTGCCGTGTTCGGTTTGTTTGATTTCAGGTGCTAGACCTAACAGGTCTATTTTGTTGTAGATCCGGGTGATGTTGCCGCCGGACGGCAGGGTTTTTAATATCGAGTCTATTTCCGGTTCTCTTGCGTCGATCAGCAACAGGATTTTGTCGGCGTTGTTAATTTCCTGATGAGCCCTTCGGATGCCTTCTTGTTCTATCGCATTGTCGCTTTCGCGAAGGCCCGCAGTGTCGATGATATGCAAGGGCATGCCGTCCAGCTGGATGCGCTCTTTTAAGACGTCGCGAGTGGTTCCGGCGATGTCGGTGACTATCGCGGCTTCATGTCCGGCCAGCGCGTTTAGCAGACTGGATTTTCCGGCGTTCGGTTTGCCTGCCAATACCACGGTCATGCCGTCGCGCAGCAAGCGACCCTGTTGTGCGGTTTTTTGGATTTGCTCGATGCGGTGCAGGATGTTGACTATGCGGTTTTCGACCACGCCGTCGGTTAGGAAATCGATTTCTTCATCGACAAAATCGATGGCCGCTTCGACGTAAGTGCGAAGTTCGGTCAGTTCTTCGACCAGTTCATTGATCTGTTCCGAAAAAACGCCCTGCATCGATTTTTGCGCCGACCGGACTGATTGTTCGGTGCTGCTTTCAATCAAATCGGCGACAGCTTCGGCTTGTGCTAAATCGAGTTTGTCATTAAGAAAGGCACGTTCGGTAAATTCGCCGGGATTGGCTAGGCGGGCGCCTAACGATAAAACCCGTCGCAGCAGCATGTCTAATACCACCGAACCGCCGTGACCCTGGAGTTCGAGGATGTGTTCGCCGGTGTAAGAGGCGGGCGCCGGAAAATAAAGGCTGATACCGGAATCGATTACCGAGCCATCGCTATCGATAAAAGACGAATACGAGGCTAGTCGGGGGGTTAAGACAATAGCCTTAGGGGAGGTGACGCGACGGAGCAGTTGTTTGGCGATTTCGGGAACTAGCGCCCCCGAAATACGGATAATGCCGACACCGCCGTTTCCCGGCGGTGTCGCAATGGCGGCTATGGTATCTAGGCTTCCAATATCCAAGTTATGGCATTTTGGCTATTTGCTTGGTGATAATGGTTTGTTGGATGATGGACAAGGTGTTGTTGACCACCCAATACAGAACCAAACCGGCCGGGAAAAACAGGAAGAAAATGGTGAAGACGATCGGGAACATCTTCATGACTTTAGCCTGTATCGGATCGATCGGCGCAGGATTCAAGCCTTGCTGGATTTTCATGGTGATACCCATGATGACCGGCAATACATAGAACGGATCCTGTATCGACAAATCCTGTATCCATAATATGAAAGGCGCTTGGCGGAATTCAACGGTTTCGCTCAATACCCAGTATAAGCACATGAACACCGGAATCTGCACCAAAATGGGCAGACAGCCGCCCAATGGATTGACCTTTTCTTTTTTATACAAAGCCATCATTTCAGTATTGAAACGAGGTCTGTCATCGGCAAAACGTTCTTGCATTTCTTTAAGACGCGGCTGAATTTTGCGCATTTTAGCCATGGACTTATAGCTGGATTGCGATAACGGGAAGAACAACAGTTTAATGCAAAACGTCACGCCCATAATAGCCAAACCCCAGTTACCAATGGCATCGTGGATTTGGTTCAACAACCAGTAAATGGGTTTACCGATAAAGGTTAAAAAACTGTAATCGACGGTCAGTTCCAGGCCGGGCGCTGTTTTTTCCATCATCGGCTGGATTTTAGGGCCCGCGAACAATTGCGCGACAAACTGGGCATCCGAATTGGCGTTGACGGTGACCGTTGGCGAATAAGTGCCGATCACATAATGGCCATCGCTCAATGCTTTGGTATAAAAGTGATTTTCCTGATTCGCAGGCGGAATCCAGGCAGAAGCAAAATAATGCTGAATTAACGCGGCCCAGCCGCCTGTGGTGACGACATCAAGATTTTCATCGGCCATGTCGTCATAACTTATTTTTTGGTATTTGTCTTTTTCAGTATAAATAACGCCGCCGGCATAAGCTCTCATGCCACCGGTCAGCATACCGCCGCCACTTGTCGTATCCGGTGCCCTAAGCAGTTGACTGTATTGTCTGCCGGACCATGCTTTATCAGAAGCATTGTTGACTTTTTGTTCCAGCGTTATCTCGTAACTGCCGCGTTTAAACGTGAATAATTTGGTGATCTTCAGGCCATTATTGTCAGTCCAGGTTAAAGGCACGGTTAAGCTGTCCTGTCCTTCTTTTAGATCGTAGCGGGTCAGTTCGTTTTTAAACACCGTGTGATGACTTGGCACAGCTGCAAAACCGCTGTCGGCAATTAAACCGCTTTGCGCAACGAATAGTTTTTCCTGATTGCTATCGAATAAGCGTACGGGAGCGGTATTTTTTTCGGCAACCGATAACCCGACCATTGCCCGTAATTTATCGACGACGGTGTTGGATTTTTCTACAGGATAAGCCAGTAAATCCAGATTCTGAATTGTGCCCCCTTGCAGATCTATTTGCAGTGCAAGCACGTCGGTCTTAACGGTAATGACGTTGGCAGATGATACGGTTGCCAAGGGAACGGCTGCTGTGTCGTTCTCTGCTGTTTCTGTTTGGCCGACTGCACCCGTGGCAGTAGGCAAGTCTTCCTTGGTGTTGACGGCGACAGACTCTGCAATCTCAGCAACGTCAGGCTTCGGACCATAATCCAGTTGCCAGGCTTGTTGCAGCATGAAAACAAGCATTACAAAAGTAACGATCAGTACAAATCTTATATTATCCATTCTTATTACCAATTTTTTCTGGAACGGGATCAATGCCACCTTCATGGAACGGATGGCACCTTAATAATCTTTTTAGGGTGAGATAAGAGCCGATTATGGCTCCATGGAGCTGAAGCGCTTCCAGAGAATAACTTGAACAACTTGGGTAGAAACGACAATTGTTTCCAAGCAGAGGGCTAATAATGTACTTATAAAACCTTATGATTGTTATGAGCATGAATCGCATCGGGATACCAACTTAAGCCAATGCCTTGCCAATGATTTTCTTAACAAATCCGGCGGGGCATCTACGGCTTCTCTACGAGCCAAAACAACAATATCCATATTCCCCAAGCTATGCTGTTTTATTCTAAAGTTTTCCCGGACAGTTCGTTTAATCAAATTCCTGTGTACTGCCTTTCTTATATTTTTTTTAGCAATTGCCAAGCCCAGCCGAGGATGATCAAAATCATTCCTAATGGCTAATAAGGTAAAATATTGGTCACTTGATTTTACAGGCTTAGCAAAAACCTTTTTATATTCAGCCGGCTTTTTTAACCGTAACTGCGGGGGGAAACTAAAAACTTCTTCAGTCACACAACCTTCGACTAAACAGTTAACTGGGCGCGACCTTTTGCTCTGCGAGCATTGATAACTCTACGGCCACCTACTGTTGCCATTCTTGCACGAAAACCATGCGTTCTCGCGCGTTTAATTTTACTGGGTTGGTATGTTCTTTTCATTTACTTAAGGCCTGATCGGATGAGTGTTAACAAAAACAGATAAAAAAGACAGCGGATGATAAAATAAACTGCTAGGTCTGTCAATTCTATAGCGCAATGTTTTATTGCTGTATAGATAAAAAGCAACAAAATTTATTATACTAATCAACTTTTTTTACTATATTCAATGAGCTCAATTTGGAACAACTGTCTTTCTAAGCTTGAAAATGAAATTTCAGGTTCAGACTTCAGCACCTGGATACGGCCACTTCAGGCCATAGAAACCGATGCGCAAATAAAATTATTAGCCCCGAACCGGTTTGTACTGGACTGGGTTAAAGAGCATTATTTTGCAAAAATTGAAGAAACCATCCATGAGTTTTCCAACGGAACATTAAACCTGAGCCTGGAGATCGGCTCCAAAAATTCAGTTGTTGTTACGACGGCAACAATTGCCAAGCCTGCCGGAACCCAAAAAAAAAGCCCCAACTTTCTCAATAAGGCGTTTACATTCGACAATTTTGTTGAAGGTAAATCCAACCAGTTGGCAAAGGCAGCATCGATCCAGGTTTCCGAGAACATTGGCAAAGCCTATAACCCGTTACTGATTTACGGCAGTTCCGGCTTGGGCAAAACCCATATAATGCATGCAATAGGCAATGCGGTTTTACAAAAGAATCCTTCGGCGACGGTCGTTTACCTACATTCTGAAAAATTCGTTCAGGATATGGTTAAAGCATTGCAACAAAACTCCATTAACGCCTTTAAGGAATTCTATCGCAGTATCGATGTGCTGTTAATCGATGATATTCAATTTTTTGCCGGCAAAGAGCGCTCGCAGGAAGAATTTTTTCACACCTTCAACACGCTATTGGAAAAAAAACATCAGGTGATTTTGACCTGCGACAAATATCCTAAGGAAATCATAGGTCTTGAAGACCGCTTGAAATCCAGGTTCGGCTGGGGGCTTCCGGTTTTAATCGAGCCTCCCGATATGGAGACCAGGGCTGCTATTTTAATGAAGAAAGCAGCTTTCGTTAATATTGAACTAGCTCAGGACGTAGCTTTTTTTATCGCCAAAAGGATTCCTTCCAATGTTCGGGATCTGGAAGGTGCTTTAAGACGGGTCATTGCCAACGCGCAGTTTACCGGTCGTGAAATTACCATAGAATTTACCAAAGAAGCACTGCATGATCTGATTTCGTTACAAGATAAACTCGTTAATATCGACAACATTCAAAAAACGGTCGCGGAATATTTTAAAATCCGAATTGCCGATTTATCGTCTAAAAATAGAAAACAATCCGTTACTAGACCCAGGCAAATGGCAATGTGCCTGGCCCGTGAGCTAACCTCCCACAGTTTTCCTGAAATCGGCGATGCCTTTGGCGGACGTGATCACACCACGGTTATGAATGCCTGTAAAAGAATTGCCGAGCTTAAAGAAGCTGATAACAAAATTGCAGAGGATTACTCCAACCTGTTGAGAACCCTGTCACATTAATAGGGAGTAAGCTGTGGATAAACTATACTTTTACTAACAGCCGCTATTTAACAACAAGCTATACAAAAGAAAAAACACCCTTAACCACATGGTTTATAACAACGTAACTAATTGATTTTTAAGGATAAAAAGCTGTTTTCAACAGTTTCCTTTTAAGCTAATAGTAATAATAGAAAAATATTCTTTTATGAAATTTATTATTAATAGAGAAGAAATCCTGCTTCCTTTGCAGCAAATTGTCAGTGTGATTGAAAAAAGGCAAACCATGCCTATTCTTTCCAATGTTTTGATGGTTATTAACGATGATCAGCTGACTTTAACGGGTACGGATCTTGAAATTCAGATTATTGCTAAAATCAATATCACGGCGGCTACTCCAGGTTCGATCACTGTACCGGCTAGAAAATTCTTAGATATTTGCAGGCTTTTACCGAGTGGAGCTGAAATTAAATTCGAATTGCAAGAGGATTCTGGAGCTGGTGCGATGAAAGTCAAAATAGCCTCTGGTCGTACTCGTTTTTCATTAAGTTGTTTACCCGCCGATAATTATCCTGAATTTGCTGAGTCTGAATTAGAGAATCATTTAATTATCAATGCCGGCAAATTTAAAAAAGCCCTAGATAAGACGGTATTTTGCATGGCTAATCAGGATGTTCGTTATTACCTGAATGGTTTGTTATTGAATGTATCCAACAGTAAATTAAAACTGGTTGCATCCGATGGGCACCGCTTATCCATTTACGAGGATAACTTAGATCAGCCTACCGGATTTGAAGCCAGAATCATTCTTCCCAGAAAAGGTGTTTTAGAACTTAGCCGATTACTCGACGATCCTGAAGCTGAATTAAAAATTGAATTTTCCAGCAACAATATTCGCGTTTTTATTAAGAATCTTATTTTCTCCGCAAAACTGGTGGATTCAAAATATCCTGATTTTGGCAAAGTTTTCCAACAAGAATTCTTTAATCAAATTCACATTCAAAAACAGATTTTAAAAGAAGCTTTGACGCGTGTTGCTATCCTGTCGAATGAAAAGTTCAAGGGCGTCACTTTTGATATTACACCCGACAGCCTCAAAATAAGCACACATAATCCAGAGCACGATGAAGCCGAGGAAGAGCTGTTTATTGAATACACGGGGGAACCTTTAACTATTGCTTTTAATGCCCAGTATTTACTGGATGCTGTTTCAAACTTAGATTCCGAACTTGCGGTTCTGACGATTGCGAGCAATGCCAGTAGTTGCTTTATAGATGAACCTGGTGATTGCGGGTATAAGTTTATCGTTATGCCCATGAGACTCTAAAATTGCAACAATGAGTTTGTTGAAATTGGATATTTATGCAGTTAGAAATATCCAAAAAGAATCAATCATTCCTTCTCCGGCCATTAATTTTATTGTTGGAGAAAATGCTAGTGGTAAAAGCGCACTCATCGAAGCTATCTTTATTTTGGGACGGGCTAAATCTTTTCGTTGTTCCAGCATCAAGTCAGTCATTAATTTCACCCAACAACAGTTGGTCGTTTCTGCGCAAACCGCGCAGGCCAACAGCAGTCATATTCAGTTAGGCATACAGCTGGACGGCAAGAATATTGAAATCCACATCAATCAGCAAGCCAAACAAAAACGCTCTGATTTAGCCTATGCATTGCCGTTACAACTTATTCATCCAAAAAGCTATGAATTACTCGATGCCGGGGCGCAACTGAGAAGAGAGTTTTTAGACTGGGGTGTTTTTAATAACGATCAAAACTTTTTGCCCGCCTGGCGCAAGTTTAAAAAAGCCTTATCCCAACGTAATGCACTGTTAAAAACAAGGCGACTTGAACAACTCAATGTTTGGGATAAAGAGCTCGTTTATTACGGTACAATAGTCGACAGCTACCGGCGACAATACTTGGAAAAATTCAAGCCGGTTTTTATCGAAATTATCAGAAGATTTCTCGCCCTTGATGGAATTGACTTGAAGCTTGTCTCAGGCTGGGATACGACCAAGGAATTCAACCAGGTTTTAATTGGCGATCAGGATAAAGACTTGCGTTATGGATTTACCCATAGCGGGCCGCATCGAGGGGATTTTCAATTGTTGGTTAATAACCGGCTGGCAAAGGATTTTGTTTCGAGGGGACAATTAAAATTATTAGTCATGAGCTTGAAATTAGCTCAAGTTCAGTTGCTTGCCAACGAACAAAGCCAAACCGGTTGCATATTGATTGACGATTTTGCGGCTGAACTTGATGTTATCAACAGAGCTAAATTACTGAGCTATTTATCGGAAATGGCCTGCCAGGTATTTATAACGGCGACAGAAAAAATTGATTTTGGCGATTTAAGTCAGATAAAAAATTATAAGATGTTCCACGTGGAACATGGCACCATAAAACCCGTGTGATGTTCCACGTGGAACATCCGCAACCAACAGGAAAAACAAGCATGAGTAACTCCAGTGATCAAGTTGTCGAAGCACCAAGTCAAGTGACATCATCCGAATACGATAGTACCAGTATTCAAGTGTTAAAGGGTTTGGATGCCGTAAGAAAAAGGCCGGGCATGTATATTGGCGATACGGATGACGGTTCTGGCTTGCATCACATGGTTTTTGAAGTTGTCGATAACTCGATTGATGAGGCATTGGCGGGTTACTGTAAAGAAGTTAGGGTGGTTATTCATAGCAATGGCTCGGTTTCTGTTTCTGATGATGGCCGGGGTATTCCAGTCGACATTCACAAGGAAGAGGGACGGTCGGCGGCGGAAGTTATTATGACGGTACTGCATGCCGGCGGTAAGTTTGATGATAATGCTTACAAGATTTCCGGCGGTCTGCATGGCGTGGGTGTATCGGTTGTTAATGCTTTATCTGAGGAGCTGAATCTTGAAGTCCGCAAGAATGGCCAGCTTTACAAGCAACAGTACCGTATGGGCAATCCGGTCGCGCCAATGGCTGCAGTAGGGCCAGCTGAAGGCTCTGGCACTCTGATAAACTTCAAGCCCAGCACCGAAACATTCACTGATGTTGAGTTCCACTACGATATTCTGGCAAAAAGGCTCAGGGAATTATCGTTCCTGAATTCTGGAGTCCGTATCAGCCTGGAAGATGAGCGCACCGACAGGCAGGATGTATTCGAATTTGAAGGCGGCATAAGCGCTTTTGTCGCGCATCTCAATAAAAACAAAACGCCGCTGTTCCCGGAGGTTTTCCATTTTATTGCCGAAAAAGAAGGTGTCACGGTCGAAGTTGCGATGCAATGGAACGATTCCTATCAAGAAAATGTCTATTGCTATACCAACAATATTCCGCAGCGAGATGGAGGTAGTCATTTAGCCGGTTTCAGGGGCGCATTGACCCGAACCATAAATCAATACATCGAATCCAGCGGCTTGGCTAAAAAAGAAAAAGTACAGACCACCGGCGATGATGCACGGGAAGGTTTGACAGCGGTGCTTTCGGTTAAAGTGCCAGACCCGAAATTCTCATCGCAAACCAAGGACAAGTTGGTTTCTTCTGAAATAAAACCGTTGGTTGAATCGACGATGAATGAGAAATTACAGGAATTCTTGCTGGAAAATCCGCAAATAGCCAAAACCATCGTCGGCAAGATCGTCGATGCCGCCCGTGCCAGGGAAGCCGCCCGTAAAGCACGGGAATTGACGCGTCGTAAAACCACGCTGGATATTGCTGGGCTGCCGGGTAAGCTGGCGGATTGCCAGGAAAAAGATCCCGCTTTATCCGAACTGTTCCTGGTGGAAGGAGATTCTGCGGGAGGGTCTGCAAAGCAAGGTAGGGATCGCCGCACCCAAGCCATACTGCCGCTAAAAGGGAAAATCCTTAACGTGGAAAAAGCCCGTTTCGATAAAATGATTTCCTCGGAAGAGGTTGGAACGTTAATCACCGCGTTAGGTTGCGGTATAGGCAAGGACGAATACAACCTGGCGAAGTTGCGTTATCACCGCATCATCATCATGACCGATGCCGACGTTGACGGTTCGCATATCAGGACTTTGCTGTTGACGTTCTTTTACCGTCAACTGCCCGAGATCATCGAAAAAGGTTATATCTATATTGCTCAGCCGCCGTTGTACAAGGTCAAAAAAGGCAAGCAAGAGCATTACGTTAAAGACGATGCCCAGTTGAATGAATATCTGATTCAACTCGCATTAGATAAAGCCCAGCTTTTTACCGATGTCTCCGCGCCACCTATTCAAGGGCAGGGCCTGGAAAAGCTGGCTAAATTGTTTACCGAGGTGGACAGCATTAATAACCGCCTGTCCAGGCGTTACGATGCGGAATTCCTTGAGCAGTTTGCCTATATGAGCGTGATCAACGACGAGCTCAAGCAGGATCAGCAAAAGCTCGCTGCATGGTTTGCCGATATGGAGCAGAGACTGACCGATTGCGAAAGCAAGGCAGTATTTACCGTTGAGCTGGACTACAAATCAAGCACTGATTTTTCCGTTGTGGTTAATAAGCGGCTGTACGCCGTCACCAAAACCTTTGTATTGCCATCGGCTTTTTTCAACGGCAAGGATTACCACAAGATTGCACAATATGCGGAAAACACAGCAGGCATGTTTATAGCCAGGGATAGTGTGTATGCCGCAAATCGGTCGGGAACCGATGCGGCGAACGAAGGCTCGTATATGCAAATGGGCGAAAGACAGCAGCCGGTCAGCAACTTTAAACAGGCTTTTGAGTGGATGATGAAGGAAATCAAAAAAGGCCAGCATATCCAACGCTACAAAGGTTTGGGTGAAATGAACCCGGAACAGTTATGGGAAACCACGCTGGATTCCAATAACCGGCGCTTGCTGCAAGTTAGAATCGAAGACGTGATTGCTGCCGATGAGATTTTCACCACGTTGATGGGCGATGTAGTAGAGCCGAGACGAGATTTTATCGTCAAAAATGCCTTGGATGTTACTAATCTGGATGTTTAATCATGTTGAGTTTTCCGCAAATTGATCCCATTGCTTTAAGTTTAGGGCCGGTAAAAATTCACTGGTATGGCCTTATGTACTTGATCGGTTTTGCCGCCGTATGGTTCTTAGGGCAAAAACGGGCAACCCAGCCTTGGTCGCCGATTAAACCGGAAGCCATAGAAGATTTGGTTACCTACGGTGCGTTCGGCGTAGTCCTGGGCGGCAGAATCGGCTATATCCTGTTTTATAATTTTGCCGGATTTCTGGATAATCCGCTGGTGCTGATCAAAATATGGCAGGGCGGCATGTCCTTTCATGGCGGCATGTTGGGGGTTTTTATCGCGATGTGGCTGTTCGCTAAAAAGCAGCAATGCAGCATGTTGCAATTGACCGATATTATCGCGCCGCTGGCGCCGATAGGGTTGGGCGCTGGCCGTATCGGCAATTTTATCAATTCAGAATTATGGGGCAGACCCAGCGAAGTGCCTTGGGCGATGGTGTTTCCTACCGGCGGCGCTTGGGCACGCCATCCTTCGCAATTGTACGAAGCCTTGTTGGAAGGTGTGGTGTTGTTTGCGATACTCTGGGTGTATACCAGTAAGCCGAGGCCGGTGATGGCGACCACCGGCATGGCACTGTTTTTTTATGGTTGCTTCAGATTTTTTGTTGAATTCTTCAGGATGCCGGATGCGCAATTAGGCTTTATGGCTTTGGACTGGGTGACCATGGGGCAGATCTTGTCGATGCCGATGATCTTGATCGGTGCTGGGTTGGTTTATTTTGCGTATAAAAAAAGCATTCCAAGCAAGTAACCGACAAGGAATTAAAGTCTGCTCGTTCCGTGTCAATCTGTTCGCAAAGAAGCTATTAACAGGGAAATACCATGAGTTATAACGAAGCTAAACCCCGGCACCATCTGATTGATCTAGTGCTGCGCGACAAAGGATATGACTATCATCTGCCAGCTTAGGATCCATTAATAAAGAACCGTAACAAATATCTTGAAAAATATTTAGTCTCTTTATACTGTCAGTATGCAGAGCGGATATCCGATTTTTATAGAGGGAGAGATTGAAAGAGGTAGTGCGTACAGAGGCAAGGCGGGGAAGAGCAAACAGCCTATCAGGAAACCGGATGGTATCCTGATAGGGTCAGGTCACTCTTAGATTAAGCTTTTCAAAGCTTCAAACTTTGTAGCGGCATCTTTTAATGCTTCTTCTGCTTCGCCTTTTTTACCTTCTTGAATAAGTTTTCTGGCTGATTTCAGAATGTTGTTAGCTTTTGAACGTGCAATATCAACTTTATCGTTAGCATTGATTTCTTTACTTCCATCTGATGCGTCTTTGATAAGGTCAGCAAGTGCATCGCCATCTGTACCGGCAGCCGCAGCGTCAAGCGCTACTTTAATTTTGCCGACTACTATATCAATTGCATCAGCAGGAGCATATGTAACTCTGCCTTTATCAGTTTCAGCCAATACCGACGTTGAAACAGCGCCCATAGAAGCTGCAATTAATAAAGACAGTAAGATTTTTTTTAAGATTTTCATAGTTCACTCGACCTCAAGTCATTGTTATTTTTAATTTAATCGGCTGTGTAACTATTGAAATATAATAGTCATATACCGAAAATTATTTTAACACATTTCGAAACTGTTCAACCAGCTACGGAGGAGTGAAAAGAGTGATTTTTTTAGCGAGGTTTATTTTTGAGTTTAGAATCAGATTCAATCAAATTAATAAAATAATTGAATCTGACTTTAAAGAATTTATTAATGAGTTAAATCGTATTTAGTTTTCATTTCTGTAAAGGCTTTTAAAGCTTCTGCCAAGCCGGCTTCTGCTGCTGCGGTATCGCCTGCGTCAACAGACTTACGAGCGGCTTTTAATACATCAGTGGCTTTTTGACGTTGACGTTCAGTAATTTCAAAACGGAATTCTTTTGAAGCTTGTGAAGCTTTAAGAATCTCTGCTGAAGCGCCTGATTCATCGCCACTTTTTATCGCAGCTTGTGCGGTTTTTATGCCAGAAAGAGTGTTTTCAATAGCTTCTTTAACAGCAGCTTCGCCAGCAGGTACAGCGAAAACAGCAGGCGAAGTTGCAGCCATAGCCATAACCATAGCTAAAGAAATTACGATTTTTTTAAATATTTTCATTGAGTTAAACCTGTATTGTTGAAATGTAGGTGTCAGCATAACAATTAAAATGAGATTTTATGCTAAAAAAGCAAAATTAAACATTAATGAAGGGCTAATGCCGCAAGTGATTTTAGCATAGAAAAAATTAATAACTTACCTTTTTACTATGAAATAGCGAAGTTTTAAAACAACAAAACCACTTGCAAATTATCATTCAGACAGATGAAAATAGCGATTAATGAGTGCAGAATTATTCATCGTCCCTTTTGATATCAATGACCATTTTCCCTGCCCCATCTTCAGACACAATAAATAAAATCGGCGCACAACAAACCGAACAATCTTCGTAATATTGCTGTGGGCCGGAACAGGTGTCCACCAACACACCCAGCGATTCTCCGCAGTAGGGACAGCTGATAATAAGTTCATCCAGATCGTGCATTATTATTGAATCTTCCTGTTTGGATGTTAATGATCAGCCTTTGGGCGGCACATAGCCTTCCGGCATTTCGTTGTTGCCTTCAAACAGAAATTGGGTTCTTTCTTCCGCTAAAAATGCCCTGGCTTTCGGGTCGAAGCTGGCTAATTTACCTTCATTAATCAGCATGGTTTGCTTGGCTAACCATTCCTTCCAGGCCTCTTTGGATACTTTTTCAAATATTTCCTGACCCTTAGGGCCTGGGAAAGGTGGCGTATCCAAGCCTTCGGTTTCTATTCCTAATTTTACGCATTTAACCAATCTAGTCATTTCATTCTCGTCTGTGATTGTTGCAACAGCAGCTTAATCGGTGCGGCTAAGCCAAGCTTTTTAATATGTTCAGCTTTATACCAGACAGTTCGATCGGCTTCCATCACAAAATTGTTAGGGTTATCGGCTTGGACTAGCAGCGGCGTGTAGTCCAAATGGTAATGTGAAAAGGTATGGCGTCGGGTTGCCAGCGTCTGTTGATCGGCAATAGGAATATTTTGAGTCAGGCACCAGTTGTGCGCGGACTCAATGCTATCGAATTCCGGCAGGCTCCATAAACCGCCCCAGATACCGGTTGGAGGTCTTTTTTCCAGCAATATCCGGTTGTCGGCATTGCACAGCAATAAAAAAGTAATTTTCTTGACCGGCAAAATCTTGGCAGGTTTTGCCGTTGGATAGTCCGATACATTGTCGGTAAGTTTGGCTAAACAACCGGCATTAAGCGGGCAGATTGCACAAGCCGGTTTACTGCGGGTGCAGACAGTTGCGCCCAAGTCCATGATGGCCTGGGTGTAATCTGCGACCCGTTCTATGGGGGTTAGTTCGGCGCTGATCGTCCACAATTCTTTATTGACCGCGCTATTACCCGGCCAGCCGGAAACAGCTTTAAACCGGGTCAGCACCCGTTTGACGTTACCGTCCAGAATCGGCTGGCTTGTATTAAAAGCGATGCTCAATATGGCTCCCGCCGTTGATAAGCCTATGCCGGGCAGTTCGACCAGCTCAGCTAGCGTATCGGGGAAACTGCCCCGTTTAACAATAAGCTGCGCCGTTTTGTGCAGGTTGCGCGCCCGTGCGTAGTAGCCGAGGCCTGACCAAAGATGCAGCACTTCATCGACAGGTGCGCTCGCCAGGCTTTCCATATCGGGGAAATTTTCAATAAAAGTATTGAAGTAAGGAATAACCGTGGCGACCTGGGTTTGCTGCAACATGGTTTCAGACAGCCACACGCGGTAAGGTGTTAGCTCTTTTTGCCAGGGCAGGTCTTTGCGCCCGTATTGGTCGAACCAGGCGAGGATGTTTTGTTGAAAAGCGGAGGGGCTCATATAAAGGGTAAGTCATGTAGGGTGCGCTGTGCATAAGTAATGGTTCAAAAGTTGTTTAACCCTCTGTAGGAGCGGCTTTAGCCGCGATCATCGCGGCTAAAGCCGCTCCTACTTCAAAAGCTTTTTTAACAGATTGCCTAAACCGGAGCCTAACTTGACGTCAATTTTATTGATCACTTTTTCAATTTTGGCTTTGTTTTTATCGGTCAATAATGAGGCCAAATCAATCTGGTAAGACAGCCTGTCCAGAGTCCCGGTGATATTAACGGTCATAGCGGCTTTGACGTGTTCCGGTTCAGTGGTGGCTGTTTCGTCATTGAGCAGCTTGGTCTCGAGTTTATAGTCCACGGCTTCAGAGACTAGATTTATGTTGCCTTTGCCGTCGACACGTAACTTGGAGGACTTGGCGACAAGGTCGTTGTTGTGCATGATGCCATTAGCAATCGTCGCCGTGCCGGTTATTTCTGTAAATAGCGACTGGTCGTTTTTAGGGTCTATGGGCAAAGCGGAACCTTTAATAATTGCCTTGCCTTCATCGATTATTTTTTGAAGATTAAAACCTTTAATAACGGAATCTTTAACCAGGAAACTCAATTGACCATTGAGCGAGGATTTTAGTTCACTGGCCTTGTTGCCTTGTCCTTGCAGCTGCGCAGTGGCATTAACAATGCCGCTCATTCGGGCTTTGCCCCGGTAATCTTTCAGCAAAGGTTCAATCTGCACATGGTCTATTTTTTCGTCCACAGTCAGCTTCGGTTTGTCGCCCTGTGTGTCCATGCTGAGCTTGCCCAAATAGCTGCCCTGATAAAACTGCTTGGCTGATTGTTGCGTGGTAACCGTGCCGTTTTTAGCGCTTAAATCGATACGGATGCCCTGCATCGTCAAACCTTTGGCCTTAAGCTTGCCCAGCGTCACAGCGCCTTCCACATTCAAGTTTCTTAAGGTCTCAACAGGTAAAAGAGTAGCACCGGCGGCCAACAAAATGGCAGGGCTGGCTAGGGGTCTGGATGATTTATCGGCGGGAGATAAATAACGATCGACATCAAGCGTATCAATGTCCAACACCAAGCGGACAGCAGGCCGGGTAAAGTCTTTAATGCCGACCGAACCTTTAATTTGAGTATCGTCCAGTGTTATGACCAGATTGTTAAAATCAGCCGAAGCTGGCGTTGTCGCCAAGTCGAAATTGACCGCCAACTTGCTCAGCGCGTTGGCATCCTGCATGGCAGGCAAGGCAATGTCTAGTTGCTGCATAAGCTTGGCGGGACTGAACGCTGCAACGCTAACCGGTCCCTGAAAAGAACAGCCGTCCTTAATATGGGCGCCGGTTATTTCGGCAGAGAGCGTCGCCTCGCCTGATTTGATTAGCAGTCCGTTAATCTTGACCGTTTGTTGGTTCATGTTCAGTGCCACATCGGCCACGGTGAGTGCCGTCGTTAACGATTTTCCGGGAACGGTTTCGCCGGATGTGGTTATCTGCACATCGCTATGGCGTAGCGTAAAATTATCGAACTGTTCATTAACATTTAATTCAGTGTTGAGCTTGATGGCTTGGCTCGTTTTGGATTCGGTATTTGTAGCGATCAGGGAAGCAGCAATAGCAACCGGCGCATTAAAGGCGAATTTATCGGTATTCAGGTTAAAGTCTGTTATTTCGAAGTGCTTTTCGGCTTTCAGATCGTCCCAGTTAATCCGGGTATTTTCGATAGCCATGCTGCCGATCGCAAAAGCCGCCGGTGTAGCTGTGGGCATGGGTTGTTGATTCGGAATGCCGGCGCTCCCCGTAGGGGCGGATGGCATCCGCTCGGAACCGGTTAAATCTACCCAGTTAGCGACGCCCTGCTTGTCCCTAACCAGGTTTAAGACTAAGCCTGTTAAGGCAATATGGCTGACCTCTATTTTTTTCGATAACAGCGGCAGTAAGCGCACTTCTACATGGCTTTCCTCTATTGTCGCAAAAGGCCGGACTTGAAACCCCGGCGCATTGTTTAAGGCAATTTTTCCGGTCGAAAGGCCCAACCAGGGGAACAGCGAAACTTTTAATTCGCCGTCCAGCACCAGTTCCCGGCCAATCTTATCCTTAACGGCGGCGGCGATTTGCGGCTTGAAGTCATTAGGGTCGAAAACGAACGGCAGGATGCAGACAGCGGCAATCAGCAGAAAAACCAGTGCAGCAACTGTCGATAAGATGATTTTAAACGGTTTTTGCACGCTATTTTCCTTACGTAAAAAATGAAATGACGGTCATTATGGAATATGATTATCACCTTATAACAGCTGTTGCCGGTTAAGCGCCAGT
>JBCKWP010000030.1:0-17743 GCA_038922455.1 Methylobacter sp.
TGTGATTAGCCGAATACAAACGGCGAAGCTTTCTTATGGGTTACGAATCTTTTGCAGACCGATTGCGCCAATATCCCGGTTCGCGGTGGCAATGCATGATGGAAAGAATGAGCGCGTAATCCTTTTCAATCGAGTAAAGAACGGCATAAGGGAAAACACGGGTTAAACGTCGGCGAATGTCATCTTCAAATATCGGCCAACGTTCAGGGTCTTCAATTATCTGCTGAATGACGTGTTCGACCGCTGACATGAAGCGTAGCTCCAACACAGGCTGACAACTTGCATAATATAGCGCGGCATCTTCATATTCGGAAAGCGCCTCTGGATGAAACTCAAATCTCTCGGCAATTGCTCCATGCATTGCTCTACCTCCTGCATCCATGCAGTCGATCATGCAACAGCTTTCCGCACACGTTCCAATGCATTATGTCCGGGAATGGTGGTAACCGCGCCGCTCCTGACATCGTCACGACGAGTGCGAGCCTCGGCAGCCCAAAGCTGTCGGATATAAACATCTTCCAAAGGATCAAGACTCTCGACCAAGCGGTCGGCAAGTAATGCGCGCGCTTCGCTGGGAAGCGCAAGCGCCTCTTCGGCTATTTGTTCAATTGTGAAATTCATGGTCAGGACTCCTGTTGTGTTTCAGCTAATTCCCAAGATCAAGCTTGGGAATTCGGAGAGCTTACGCCAGAAGCATCGTTCATAAAGACAGTGACGCGCTTTCCTCTACTGCAACCTGCATAACGCGCTGGGGTTGTCTTTGTTGATGAGTGATGGCCTGATAATCGTTTTCGATTTTCTGTAAAACCAAAGCATCGAAATATTGCTCCCCGCAAAACGTACATTCAAGGCAAGGCACATGTTCAACTACCAGCATCCGCGCCTCTTTTTGGTAGATATAGCGTGTGGTTTTATTAAAAAGGTGTTTATGACCACAAAAAACGCATTGTTCGGACATATTAATTACCTCGATCAAAGGGGTTGGTGAATTTAGGCGGCGTAGGAATATAGACGGTAATAATAACCAATGTCTTGCCCATGCAACCACAGACGATATGAATTGGAATACCGCTATCGGTAAATCCGGCGACTAAGCAGCTTACGCCACGCCACGCCCCGTATCGGCATACTGTTCGAGAATACGTCCATTTATTAGGGCTTGCGCCACTTCGGCCAAGGTTAAGTTATCGTTCTGCCGTTCTTGGTCGCCATGTTTTGAGTAGCGATAAGTCTCGGCTCGTACAGATTGTTTTATCCAATCTATTTCTATCATAACGCATTAAACCTTACGATCCAGCTTACGATAACTAATCGCCTCGCTTAAATGCACGGTTTCAATAGCTTCCGATTGGGCAAGGTCGGCGATAGTACGCGCCAATTTCAATATCCGATGATAAGCCCGGTGCGACAAGCCGAATTTGTCCATGGCCTGTTCTAAAATCTGGTGACTGGGTTCGGACAGCAGACACAATTGTTTAACTTCCTTGGCGGTCAACGCCGAATTGGCTTTGCCGCTACGTGCCAGCGCAAGGTTGCGGGCGGCAACCACCCGCGCCCTGATTTGCGCGCTGGTTTCTTCGCCATCCGGCGAGCCTTTACGTAATACTTCATGCGAGATCCGGGGCACTTCCAGATGCATGTCGATACGATCCAGCAACGGCCCGGATACTCTGGCCCGGTAGCGCAGCACCTGTTCGGACGTGCAATGACAGCGCCCGGAGGCATCGCCCAGAAAGCCGCACGGGCATGGGTTCATCGCTGCGATCAGCTGAAAGCGCGCCGGAAAATCGACTTGCCTTGCAGCGCGGGAGATGGTGATGTGCCCGGTCTCCAGCGGCTCCCGTAACACTTCCAAAACCTTGCGATCGAATTCCGGCAACTCGTCGAGGAATAAAGTGCCGTTATGCGCCAGCGATATTTCACCGGGCCGGGGATTACTGCCGCCGCCGACCAAGGCCGCCGCCGAAGCAGTATGATGCGGTGCGCGATACGGCGGTTTGAGCCAGTTGGCAACATCCAGCCCGTGGTCGCTGATCGAGGCAATGGCAGCGGTTTCCTGCGCCTGCTGCTCGGTCAGTTGCGGCAAAATGGTCGGCAAACGGGCCGCAATCATTGATTTGCCGGTGCCGGGCGGGCCCAACATAATCAGGTTGTGCGCACCGGCTGCGGCAATTTCAAAAGCCCGTTTGACGTGGTATTGGCCGTGGACATCGGCAAAATCTACATCGGTAACCGGTATGGCCTGTTCTTCCTGCTGAAACTCAATCTGTATCAGGTGTTGCCCAGTCAGATGGGCGCAGACTTCCAGCAAATGCAGAGCCGGGATGATTTCAATATCCTTGACCAGCGCCGCTTCAGCGGTGTTTTCTTTGGGCAGTATCAGCTTTCGGTGATTGTTCCGGGCTTGAATCGCAATGGGCAGCACGCCGCTGATAGCCCGCAATTCGCCACCCAGCGACAACTCGCCGACACACTCGTAATGATGCAGATGAGCGGTCGGAATCTGCCCGGACGCGGCCAGAATGCCTAGGGCGATAGCAAGATCGAAACGCCCGCCTTCTTTGGGCAAGTCGGCGGGAGCCAGATTGACGGTGATGCGCTGCATCGGGAATTCAAACTTGGAGTTTAATATCGCCCCACGCACCCGATCCTTGCTTTCTTTAACCGCCGTTTCCGGCAAGCCGACGATATTGAGCGCAGGCAGACCATTGGAAATATGGACTTCAACGGTCACTAAAGGCGCTTCTATGCCAGAGCGACCGCGACTGTAGATAACCGCTAAGGACATGGCTGTTTAATCCGGCGACTTAGCTTTCGTCTTTGCTGAGCAGTTGCTGTTCCATTTCGGTGACGCGCTTTTCCAGGTCTTCGAGTTTTGAGCGGGTTTTTGCCAACACCAGCTTTTGCACTTCAAAGTCTTCGCGGGTCACCAAGTCCAGTTTACTTAACGCGCCCTGTAAAATGGCATGGAAGCTTTTTTCAAGATCGTCTTTCAGACTGCTCAAGCCGGGAGGTATGGCGCCAGCTAAACGGCTGGCAATATCATCAAGGGATTTAGGATCAAACATTAGGGTAATCTCATTTAAGGGTTGTACTCGGATTAGCTGTAGGTCGGGCATGCTGTTTATGCCTGACATTTCGATAGTTCCGGTAATGAAAATGTCGGGCAACAAAAAGCCGTTGCCCGACCAATTTAAACTTATAAATTAAACGCTTTTTTAACAAACTCTGGCTGCGCCAAAGACGCCTTGTGTATATCGGCGTTGTAGTAAGTCGTGTCGAATGGCTTGTTCGCACTATCCAGTTCTCTGAACTTGCCCAAATCGCCTTTGCTCGCAATCGTTGCGCTCCACCAGCCGGAAGGATACAAACATTGCGGAAAGAACAAGGTCTGTAAATGTTTAAAGCCGGTGGCGCTCATTGCGTCGCGCATTTCGCCGATCAGTTTCAGGTGATACAGCGCTGATTCGCTTTGCTGTACGACCATGCCGTTTTCCGACAAACAGGCAAAGCAGTCATGGTAAAAATCTTCACTGAACAAGCCTAAAGCCGGGCCGACCGGGTCGGTGCTGTCGACGATAATAATATCCACCGAATTCGGCTCGGCATCTTTGACCCATTTAATCCCGTCGATAAATTTCAAGTCGGCTCTGGGGTCGTTATTGGATGCGCACAACTCGGGAAAATAAATTTCCGCAAGGCGCGTGACCCGCTCATCAATATCAATCTGCACCGCATGCTCCACCGATGGATGCTTTAACACTTCTCTTAACGTGCCGCAGTCGCCGCCGCCGATAATCCACACTCTTTTTGGCGCGGGATGAGTGAATAAAGCCGGATGGCTTATCATTTCATGGTAAAAAAAGTTGTCGCGGGTCGATACCATCGTGCAGCCGTCAATGATCATTAAGTTGCCGAAGGTTTCGGTTTCATAGATTTCAAGGTGCTGAAACTCGGATTGTTCCTCGTGTAGCTTGTGTTTAATTTTTAACGAAAAGGCTGAGCCGGCGTCTGCGTGCTGCTCGGTAAACCATTCAGATGGGTTCATAGGGTTGATTCCTGGGAAAATAAAAGAATAAAAATTTAATCATTATATTAGAATTTGGCAACACACAGCACAAAGGAGTTAATAAAGTTGAATTTAAGTCAAAGCAAAACCTGGACGACCCGGCAATCCGCACAAACCTACGCGATAGATAACTGGGGGCAGGGCTATTTTTCCATCAACGCCGACGGGCATGTCTCGGTGAAGCCTTGTTCCGATAAGGACACGGAGCTGGATTTGTACGAAATCGCCCAATCGCTGAACGACAAGAATCTGTCCTTGCCGGTGCTGGTGCGCTTTACCGATATTTTAAAAGACCGCGTCACCCAGCTATCCCGCGCTTTCCAAAAAGCCTGTGTCAATAATGATTATCAGGGCAGCTACACACCGGTTTATCCGATCAAGGTTAATCAGCAGCGCAAAGTGGTCGAAGGTATTTTGGCGGCCGACAACATCGGCCTGGAAGCGGGCAGCAAGCCGGAGTTGCTTGCGATTATGGCGCTGTCCGATAAAGGCGTGGTGGTTTGCAACGGCTACAAAGATCGCGCTTATATCCGCTTGGCGCTGATCGGCCTGAAAATGGGGCTGAACCTTTATCTGGTCATCGAAAAACCCCTGGAGCTGGAATTGATTATCGAGGAAGCGGCGCTCCTGAATATCAAACCACAACTGGGCGTTAGGATCAGACTGTCCAGCATCAGCGCCGGAAAATGGCAAAACAGCGGCGGCGAAAAATCCAAATTCGGTGTTCATGCCCATGAGGTGTTGCAGTTGGTTGAGCGCCTTAAGCAAGCCGGTATGCTGGACACCTTGAAACTGATGCACTTCCACATGGGTTCGCAAATCGCCAACATTCACGACATCAAAATAGCGCTGAAAGAAGCCGGGCAGTTTTACGTCGAACTGCATCGCTTGGGCGCTGGAATCAAGATCGTCGATGCAGGCGGTGGACTGGGCGTCGATTACGACGGCAGCCATTCGCGGCGCGAATCGTCAATCAATTACAGCCTGGATGAATACGCCCAGAATATCGTGCGCAGTTTTGCCGACATTTGCGCGGAAAAACAGGTGCCGCAGCCGGACATCATCACCGAATCAGGCCGCGCACTGACTGCCCATCATGCGGTGTTGATCACCAACGTAACCGACATCGAGTCGGTTTACACCAACCACGCCGCGCTGCAAGCCTTGCCGGAGCCACACAATCTGGTTGAGCATTATCACGATGCGCAATTTAACTTATCGGAAGCCCGCGCCCGATTTACCCAGGACAAGCTGAGCATTACCGGACTGGCCGAGGCCGAAAATAACTACGCGCTGTTGTGCCGCCAACTTATGGATAAGCTAAACCCCAATAATCAAAGCGAGGCCACGATATTGCAGGAGCTGAACGAAAAATTGGCCGACAAGCTGTTTTGCAATTTCTCGCTGTTCCAGTCGATGCCCGACATCTGGGGTATCGATCAAATTTTCCCGATCATGCCCATCCACCGGCTGGACGAACAGCCCACGCGCCGCGCGGTTATCCAGGATTTAACCTGCGATTCCGACGGCCGCATCGACCACTATATCGACGGGGAAAACATTGAAAAAAACCTGCCAGTGCATGAAATCGACAGCAAGCAGCCGTACCTGATCGGCTTTTTTATGGTGGGCGCGTATCAGGAAATTTTGGGCGACATGCACAACCTGTTTGGCGATACCCATTCCATCAACATAAAGCTCGACGACAACGGCTACCATTTTTACGACCTGCATGAAGGCGAACATGTCGGTGACCTCCTGGATTATGTGCATATCAATAGCGAAGATTTGAAAGCCGCCTACCGGGAAAAATTGGCTAACAGCGATCTTAGCGAGCAGCAGCGGCAGGACTATGAGCAGGAGCTGATTGCGGGGTTGACCTCTTACACTTATTTGGCGGCATAACATGAAAGCAGGCATGATCGGCTTGGGAGCTATGGGCATCGGCATGGCTCGAAATATCGCCAAGGCCGGATACTTGACTGGCGTTTATAACCGCACGTCGACAAAGGCGCAAAGTCTGGCTGAAGAGTTGAGTGTTGTCGCTTTCGATCAGCCGGAAGAGCTCGCGGCAAGCGTCGATATAGTGCTGCTTTGCGTCTCTGCCGACAACGATGTGCTGGCGATGGTCGAGGCGATAGTAAAAACCATCAAGCCAGGCACTATCGTCGTCGATATGTCTACGGTCAGCAGCAATACCGCCAAACAAGCCGCCGCAATGCTGGCCGAAAAACAGGTGGCTTTTCTTGATGCGCCGGTATCTGGCGGCGTCGAGGGCGCTAAAAACGGCACGCTGGCGATGATGGTCGGCGGCGACCATGATGCGTTGGAACAAGCTCGGCCGGTACTGGAAACCATGACCAGTCGCATTATGCACATGGGCGCAACCGGCTCAGGTCAAGCGACTAAAGCGGTCAACCAAATCATGGGCGCCGGCATCAATCAGGCGGTGACTGAAGCGCTGGCTTTCGCACAGGCACAGCATTTGCCGATGGAAAAAGTGATCGAAGTTATCTCCGGCGGCGCATCAGGCAACTGGTTTTTGCAGCATCGCGGCTCCACGATGACGCGCGACATTTTTGCGCCGGGCTTTAAGCTTGCGCTGCACCACAAAGACCTGAAAATCTGCCAAAGCATGGCGAAACAAACCGGCGCACCGACCACGCTGATCGACATGACGATTAACGATTACGAACGGTTAATGACGGACGGTTACGGCGATGAGGATATTTCGGCGCTTTATCGATTAAAATTGGATTGAAAATTAAAGTAGACCTGTTAAAGTCAGCCGCACTTTAAACATTAACCGAAGAATAATTATGTCGGATTATAAAAAATACCAGTGTGGCGTTTGCGGTCATATTTACGATGAAGCGGAAGGCGACCCGGATTCCGGCATTGCGCCGGGTACCTTATGGAAAGATATTCCCGATGATTGGCGCTGCCCCGAATGCGGCGTAGAAAAAAGCGAATATGATTTGCTAGACTAAGCAATCCTTACCGAGGAACAGTATGCAGATTGTTATCATCGGCTCAGGCGTGGCCGGGGTCAGTTTCGCCGAGAAGTACCGAGCGTTATCGGCCATTGATGACATTACGCTGGTGACTAGGGAGCATGATGGCTATTACTCGCGGCCGCTGCTGTCCCGTGGTTTTAGTAAGGCCGATATTGAGCAATCCATCATCCTGAAGCCTTTTGACAAGCTCCGCGAAAACAACATCAATGTGCTGTGCGGCGTCGAAGTAACGGCCATCAATCGCGGCGAAAAATCCATTGCTCTCGGCGAGGGAAAAACACTGCAATACGATAAATTGATACTTGCGCAGGGTTCTTCTGCATTTATTCCGCCACCGTTCAGGCCGTATGACCAGCTGTTTTTTTGCCTGAACAGCCTGGTCGATTTGAAAGCCTTGCGACAATTTCGTCAAGAGCAGTTAAATCAAAACCGGCGGCCTGACTGGGCGATAATCGGCGGCGGTTTAATCGGTTGCGAAGTGGCATCCGATTTAGCGGCTGCGGGCGATAAGGTCACTCTGTTCCATGCGCTGGATCGGTTGATGGAGCGTCAACTGGCGGTCGAGGATTCGGCTTTATTGCTTAAGGTGTTACAGGATTCCGGCATCAAAGTATTGCTAAATCAGGGCGTAAAGGGATTTACCAAAGAAGGCGATAAGGTTTGCGTAACAACCGAGGTGACAGCTGAGTTTGATAGCTTGATAGTCGCCTGTGGATTTAAGCCGCGTACCGAATTGGCGGAACTTGCAGGCCTTGAAATAGGCCGTGGTATCAAAGTTAACCAATCTTTGCAGACCAGTGACGAATCCATTTACGCGCTGGGCGATGTGGCCGAGTTGCCAAACGGAAAGCTCTATGCTTTTATTTTACCGATACGCAGCCAAGCCTTATGGCTGGCGGAATTTCTTGCCGGACAAAAACAGGAAGGCTGGACGCCGCCGGTTTTTACCACCAAAGCCAAAGTGCATGGTTTTCAGGCGGTTCATCCGTATAATGTGTAGCCAGATACTAGGAGGGCGTGCCGTGCGCGCATCGGGAGCTCAGGCGCGCACGGCACGCCCTACAATGGATGTTTCTGTGTTCCATCATTAAAGAAACCAGTTATGACTCAAAACCGTTATTCTGACGCGGAGTGCGCCGCCGTCTATCGAGCCATTTATGAGCGTCGCGATATGCGCCATTTTTTGCCCGATCCGATAGCTCCCGAGCTGCTGCTTCGTCTGCTTAATGCCGCGCATCACGCGCCTAGCGTTGGTTTTATGCAGCCGGGGCGGTTTATTCGCATCAGCTGCCCGGAACTTCGCATAGCCATACATGCACTGGTCGAACAGGAACGCATTCTGACCGCCAAGGCTTTAAATGAACGCGAAGACGAGTTTATGAAGCTGAAAGTGGAAGGCATACTCGAATGCCCTGAAGTGCTGGTTGCGGCTTTATGCGAGCAGCGGGAACAACATATCTTCGGTCGCCGCACTCTGCCGGAAATGGATTTGGCATCATTAGCCTGCGCAATACAAAACATGTGGCTGGCGGCGCGAGCGGAAGGCATCGGCTTGGGTTGGGTGTCGATGTTCGAGCCGGAAGCCTTAAAAGCTTTGTTAAACATGCCCGAAGACAGTCAGCCGTTCGCAGTGTTATGCCTGGGACATGTCGATAAATTCTACGACAAACCGATGCTGGAACAGGAGCAATGGGCGGATCGTAAGAATCTTAACGATTTATTATTTGAAAACGTTTGGAATACACCGTGCCGTTAAATTTTGTCATCCCCCCGCTCTCATCAACACTTGGCTCTGCCTTACAAGCCAAAATCGACCAGCTTACCAAGCCGCTGGGTTCCCTAGGTCAATTGGAATCCCTGGCGTTACAGGTTGGGCGGTGTCAAAACAGCCTGACTCCCAGCTTAAACAAACCGTGCATCCTTATTTTTGCCGGAGACCATGGCATTGTCGAATCCGGAGTCAGTGCTTATCCGCAAGCCGTCACTGCGCAAATGGTCGCTAACTTTTTAACAGGGGGCGCGGCGATCAGTGTTTTTGCTCGTCAACAGGGTATAGATTTATGGGTTGTCGATGCGGGAGTCAACGCCGATTTGGACAGTCACCCAAAACTGATAGCTGCAAAAATCGGCAAAGGCACCCAAAACTTTTTAACTGATTCTGCGATGACCGACGAGGAATGCGACCAAGCCATGCAGGCAGGAGCTGATCAGGTAAGGCGCCAACATCAAAATGGCTGTAACTGCATCGGTTTTGGCGAAATGGGCATCGGCAATACCTCGTCCGCAGCACTGCTGATGCACTGTTTAACCAACCTGTCGTTGGTACGTTGTGTAGGCCGTGGCACCGGGTTAGATAATGGGCAATTGCAACAGAAGCTAACTGTTTTGCAGCGGGCGTTAAATCGGCATAAAGGCATAACTGAGCCTTTGTCGGTATTAGCTACTTTTGGCGGTTTTGAAATCGCGATGATGGTCGGGGCTTATCTCAAGGCCGCCGAACTGGGCATGCTTATTTTAGTCGATGGCTTTATTGCCGGCACCGCGCTGTTGGTCGCCAACAAACTGTATCCGCAGGTGCTGGATTATTGCGTGTTCAGCCATGTTTCCAGCGAACAGGGGCATCAGGCTTTATTGCATCAGTTTAATGCTAAACCGTTGTTGAATCTGGAACTGCGCTTGGGCGAAGGTTCCGGCATAGCCCTGGCCTATCCGCTGGTGCAATCGGCGGTGCTGTTTTTGAATGAGATGGCGACCTTTGCCGAGGCTGGGGTTGAGCATTAAAAAAGCAGGTGTAAGGTTCAAGGCGAAAGGTTCAAGGGTTCTTTCGCCTGCTTTAAAATCACTTGCCGATTCAGATACGCTTAACTCGGGAATCGATGCTATCTGGCGTGAAGAAGCGCAAAAAAGATGGCAAGCCTATCAAGTTGGCGAGCTAAAAACAGTAAGTTATGCAACGGTTATGCAAAAATACCAATGAAAATACCATCGCTCCCACGCTGGAGCGTCACTGTCATTAAGTTAAGGATTTATATATTGTGGGCGCGAATTTATTCGTGCTTTCTAAGCTTATACGGCGCGAATAAATTCGCGCCCATGACATTAACCCTGATTATTTTTAGCTTAACTTAATGGCAGTGACACTGGAGCGTGGGAACGATAAATGCCCCATCTAAAACTATTCTTATTAGCCCTCAGCTTCTATACCCGCTTACCCTATCCTCAATCGCTGGATTACAAACAGTTGCCTCAGGCAGTGGTTTATTTACCCCTGATCGGTTGGCTGGTTGGCGGCATCACTGCTTTAAGCTTTTACTTGGCGGATTTAATTTGGCCGCAGACTACGGCGGTGATTCTGGCGCTAATCGCCGGTATTTTGCTAACCGGCGCATTGCATGAAGACGGTTTTGCCGATGTATGTGACGGTTTTGGCGGCGGCATGGACAAACAACGCATCATGGAGATCATGAAAGATTCCCATATCGGCGTCTATGGCGTTCTCGGACTGCTGTTAATGTTGATGTTGAAGATCAGCTTGCTAGTCGCAATGCCTGCCGTCGCTGCACCTTTAGTATTACTGGCCGGGCACAGTATCAGCCGATTGTCGCCGCTGTTGCTGATGCGGCGTTATGACTACGCGCGTGGACAGGACAGCAAAGCCTCGGGCGCAGTTTATAAGCCCAGTCTTCAGGAGCTGGATTTTGCTACTGTCATCGCGTTATTGCCATTGCTGTTGCTGCCGATTTTATCTGTACTGGCAGTTATTCCGCTACTGCTGAGTAGCGCATTATTGGGACGTTATTTTTACCGCCATATCGGCGGCTATACCGGCGATTGCCTCGGCGCAAGCCAGCAAGTCGCCGAGACTGTTTTTTATTTAAGCGTGAGTGCCTTATGGATATTTATTTAATTCGCCACACCCAGACTGCTACCGATCCGGGCTTGTGTTACGGTCAAAGCGATGTGGCCTTGGCGGATAGCTTTGAAGATGAACTGGCAAAGCTGCATGACAAATTGCCGGAGTTCGGCGATGACTGCAAAGTGTTCAGCAGCCCATTAACGCGCTGCCTGCAATTGGCCGAGACCTTTTCGGATACAGTGACCACCGATGCGCGCTTGCAGGAGCTGGATTTCGGCGATTGGGAAGGCCAGCGTTTTGACGACATCGACGCCGATGTCTTGCAGCATTGGATGAATGACTTTGTGACCATCGCCCCGCCAAACGGCGAAAACTTTGAAGATTTATACCGGCGTGCGGACAGCTTTTGGCAGGATTTATTAGCTACCGAAGCGGAGCAGGTTTTGGTGATAACTCATGCGGGTATTATCCGCGCCTTGTTGGCTCGAGCTTTGAACCTGCCGTTGGCCAATTCCTTTCAACTGCGAATTGATTCCGGCTCCGTGCATAAACTACGTCGGGCTGACGATTATCTTTACATCGAATACATCAACTTATAAATGAACCACGGCGGCAATATTTACCGGTTTGCCCTGCGTCTTGGCTGCCTGCCGGAGCAGGTGTTGGATTTTTCGGCCAATATCAATCCAGAGCAGGCGGTTGACTTAAGTTGTTTGCACAGTGTTCAGCTGACACCGTATGCCGACCCTGATTACGGCTTGTTAAAGCAATCAATCAATAAGCGCTACCCGATTCCTGATGGCGTCGATATTGAGGTATTCAACGGCGCGAGCGCGGCTATCTTCGCCCTGTTGCGCGGTTTGCAGCCGAAAGACCTGGTGTTATATACGCCTTTATATGGCGAATATGCCCATATCGCCGGAGAGCTGGGCTGCACCGTGCATAATGTCGACCGGTTCAGTGATCTTATGGCTGATGTTCCCGAGCACAGCACAGTGATTTTTGTTAACCCGTCTACGCCCGACGGTCAGCTTTATGATATGGAAGACTTGCTGGCAACATGGCAGGCGGCAGATTGCACCATCATCATCGATGAGTCGTTTCTTGACTTTTGCCAAGCTGATTCGGTTGCAGCACAGATAACGCATTACGATAAACTTTATGTGATTAAATCACTGAGCAAGTTTTACGGCTGCGCCGGTATTCGCATCGGCTTTATCCTAGCGGCGACAACAGCGATAAATGAACTGCGGCGCTTTGAACCGGCATGGAAACTGTCCAGTCTGGATATGGCGTATATACAGCAGGCGTTGGCCAATACCGCGTTCATCGAACAGACCCGTCAGCAGACCGCGCATTGTCGCGATTTGCTGTATCAGACGCTGCAAGCATCCGCTTTGTTCGATAAGATTTATCCAGGGCAGGCCAATTTCCTGCTGGCGCGATTAATAACCCATTCGACTACGCTCAGGGGCGACGGGTATCAATTGCAGGAGCAATTGGAGTCATCGCGGATTTTAATCCGCGTCTGCGATAATTTTGAAGGATTGGATAAAAGTCATGTGCGTTTTGCGGTCAAGGATGAGCAGGCTATAGTACGGCTTGCCCATAGTTTTACGAACATAAAAATTCACCACGAAGGCACGAAGCGCGGTAAGCTGTATTCCGCCGAATGAATGGCGCAAGATCATTGAACATTACAAGGCAATTAAATTTTAGGAGTAAAAGATGGGCTTAATTCATGCTGACCTTTCGTTATCGAATCCACGCAAACCTGAGTTAAAACCGATGCAAGTACGCGCTTTAGCCGATAGCGGCGCGTTGCATTTGTGCATCCCCAAGCATATTGCGATACAACTTGAGCTGGAAGAGTTATACAGTCGAGAAGTAACTACCGCCGATGGCAGTAAACATGTGTGTCCTTACGTTGGCCCTATTCAATTGAAATTTGAAAACAGGGGCTGTTTTACCGGCGCATTGGTTTTGGGCGATGAAGTGTTGTTAGGGGCGGTGCCGATGGAAGATATGGATGTGTTGTTATCACCGGCAAAGCAAGCGGTGATTGTTAACCCTGAAAGCCCCAATATTGCGGCTTCTATTGCGAAGGGAGTTTTTGTATAACATTACGCACCACGACTTTTTCTCAACGCAGAACGAGTGGAAACCAAGACCTCCCTATGAAACCATTAGCCATATTTGGCACCAGTTCGGATGCCGGAAAAACCACGCTGGTCATGGCCTTGTGCCGAATTTTTGCCGACCAAGGCTTAAAAGTAGCGCCGTTTAAGGCGCAAAACGTCTCCAATAATTCGGCGGTTACCCAAGAAGGCAGGGAGATTTCCAGGGCGCAATGTCTTCAAGCGGAAGCGGCACGGGTGGAGCCGAGTTATCTGTTTAATCCGGTGCTGCTCAAATCGCATGGCAACGGTTCGGTGCAGGTGATTGTCAACGGCTTGGTTTATCAAAACCAGTCGATTGCGGCTTATTATGCGGAAATCGATAACCTGAAACAGCAGGTCAAACTGGCATTTTCACAGCTCAAGCAGGACTATGACCTAGTGATTGCAGAAGGCGCAGGGTCGCCGGTTGAGCTGAATTTGCTGAACAAGGATTTGTCCAACACCTTTGTCGCCAACAGCTTCAACACCCAAAATATCCTGGTCGCGGACATCGAACGCGGCGGCGTATTCGCGTCGATTTACGGCACCCTGGAGCTGATGGATCCGGTCATGCGCAGCAATCTGATCGG
This sequence comes from Methylobacter sp., assembly GCA_038922455.1. Taxonomy (GTDB): domain Bacteria; phylum Pseudomonadota; class Gammaproteobacteria; order Methylococcales; family Methylomonadaceae; genus Methylobacter_A. The sequence goes on from JBCKWP010000030.1 coordinate 13,692, forward strand.
CGTGGTGATCAACAAATTTCGCGGCGACCGGCGTTTTTTTGACGAGGGCGAAAAGATCATCACCGAGCGTTTTGGAGTTCCCGTTTTAGGCGTGCTGCCGTTTAAGCCGTTGAATATCGACATGGAGGATTCCCAGTCATTACGCAATTATCAACAACGTTTGGATGACGCCAAAATCCGCGTTGCGGTTATCGCCTATCCGGGCCTGAGCAATTACAACGATCTCGATGTGTTGATGGGCGATCCCGAGCTTTATGTCGAACTGATCCACGCCTACCGCCCGCTGGAAAGTTTCGATATGGTGCTGTTGCCGGGCAGCAAAACCGTAATCCGCGATGTGCAGTGGTTGAAAAATCAGGGCTTGTTCAAGGAGATTCAACAATTCAACAAGCCGGTGTTCGGTATCTGCGGCGGCTATCAAATGCTCTGTCATAGTTTGCACGACCCTGATGCGATTGAGCATGAAACAGCCATTGTCGAAACAGGCTTTGCTTTTATCGACGAGACTGTGCTTTATCAAAGCCCTAAAATCCTCACGCGCGGACAGTACCCCCTGTTTTCATACGCCGAGATCAGCGGCTATGAAATCCATTGCGGACGCATGGATAAGTATCCTCTGTATTATCAGGGTGGCTGTATTTCTGGAACGCATGTGCATGGAATTTTCGATCATGATGCGTTTCGTACCGATTACTTTAAAGCTATTAACCCGCAGTATCGGGGTTATGCCTATGCGCATTATCGCGAAGCGGAAATACAGGGCTTTGCCGATATGGTCGCGGAAAATTTGGATATAGATGCCATTTTGCGGGCGTTGCAGGCGGACTGATGTTTTTTGAATTGGCAGCTTTAGCCTATCTGATTGATATGGTTTTTGGCGAATTTCCCTGTAAACATCCGGTGGCATTGATGGGGGATTTTATTTCGGCGTTTGAACGGCGGTTTTATAGCGACCGGATTTTACCTGGCGCGTTGTTAGTGATCGGCTTAATAGCCTTGACCTTATTGATCAGCCTCACCCTGGTTTATCTATGCGGATTGTTGCCGACAGGGTTGTCGCTAACAGTTTTAGCGGTGCTCGCCTCCACCGGGCTGGCGATGAATATGCTGCACGAAAGCGTCGCCGGACTGTTGACTTCCGAGCAGCCCAAACAAGCGTTAAGCTATCTGGTCAGCCGCGACACCCAAAACATGAGCGAAACCGAAGTCTATAAAGCCGGATTGGAAACCTGGGCGGAAAATCTCAGCGACGGTGTTATCGCGCCGTTGTTTTATCTGCTGCTGTTCGGCTTGCCTGGGCTTGCCGTGTATAAAGCCATCAACACCATGGACTCGATGATCGCCTACAAAACTGAACGCTATTTAAATTTTGGCAAAACGGCGGCGATAATAGATGATATAGCCAACACCATTCCTGCTCGGTTGACCGCGCTGCTAATAGTTTTTTTAGCAAAAGACCATCGGCGCGCCTGGCAGTGTCTGCGAGAAGATGGCGACAAACTGGAAAGCCCCAATGCCGGGTTTCCCATCGCGGCAATGGCCGGTGCCTTGGGTGTAGCCTTGGGCGGTGATGCCAGCTACCACGGTCAAATCAAACATAAACCGACGCTGGGTTTGCCGGTCAATCCGGTCGATAAAGCAACGTTAACTCAGGCATTACACATGAAAACAGCTATCAATTTGACGGTATTATGCCTGCTAGCAATTGGAATCTTGCTGTCATGAAAACGCTATTTATCGGCGGAATTAAAAGCGGCAAGTCCCGGCTGGCGGAAGCGACTATTTTAGAGCAAGCGCTAACGGACAAGCCCTACTACCTGGCGACCACCGAGTTTATTGATGACGAAATGCGGGCGCGTATTCTGATTCATCAACAACGCCGCCAGGATTTATTTGTCACTATCGAAGAACCCGTTAAACTGTTTGAAGCGTTGCAAAAATGTGAACGCCCGGTGTTGATTGAATGTGTGTCGATGTGGCTGAACAATCAGCTTTATCATCAAATTCCCGAAGTAGATATTTTGCAAGAGCTGGAAGCGGTGCTACAGTTATCTTGCGACATGGTGCTGGTACACAATGAAGTCGGGCTGAGCGTCATTGCCGACAATCGATTGGCAAGACAGTTTGTTGATCTGTCCGGCAAAGCCGCGCAATTAATGGGGCAGCATTGCGAGCAGGTATTTTTTTGCAGCGCCGGCTTAAAGATAAAAATGAAATAGCCGCTCCCACGCTTAACACATAAAAGAGACAACCGTGAAAAATAGAGTCTGTAAACACTTATTTAAACTGGCTTTAGCGCTGGCGCTGACTGGGTGCGCCAGCAATCCGGCGGTTCAATCCGATGCCCCGTATCGCAATGCCGACACTGTTTCCGATTATTCTACAGAGCATCAAGCCGAGGCTCAAGCCCAAACATTAACTGGGATTTACGCCAACTCGTTGCCTATGCGGACCTTTATCCGGCACATGGTGCTTGAACATGGTTTTTCGGAAAGCTATTTGAACAGTTTATTTTCACAAGCCAAACGCCTGGATTACGTTATTCGACTGGAAAATCCGCCGCAATACCATGCTCCCAAACCAGTCCTACCTGCGGTGGGAAGTTGGACGCGCTACCGCAAGCAATTCATCACCGAGGCGCATATCAATAATGGAGTCGCCTTTTGGGGCAGCAATGCGGATGCAATCCAAAAAGCCAGCGTCACTTACGGCGTCGATCCTGAATATATTGTTGCGATTATCGGCGTGGAAACTTTTTTTGGTCGAAATGTCGGCAAAACGCATACTTTCGATGCCTTAACCACGCTGGCATTCGACACCCAGCGTCGTGCCAAATTTTTTACCAAAGAATTGGAAAGCTTCTTGTTGATGACCCGCGAAGAAGGCTACGAACCGCTTAAGCCGGTTGGTTCCTGGGCGGGTGCCATGGGTTTAGGCCAATTTATGCCCAGCAGTTTTCGCAGCCTAGCGGTTGATTTCAACAACGATGGACATCGTGATCTTTGGAATCAGCACGATGCGATCGGCAGCGTGGCGAATTATTTTTCGCGTAACGGTTGGAAAAACAACATGCCGGTAGCGGAACAAGCCAAAGGCTATAGCGGCGAGTCAACTATTGAGTTGAGCGCAATTAACGGCAGTGAATACTGGCGCGTTCATGCCAATTTTAAGGTGATTAAGAAATACAATAACAGCGATAAATATGCGATGGCGGTGCATCAATTGGCGCAGGCCATTAAGCAGCGGCGTTTGTAAGTTGCAAACGGTGGGCAAAGCCTCGCCCACCCGCTTTATACGATTTTAATGCGCAGTATCGTGATGCCATTTCGGCATTAAAATAATACAGTTAGGGTTAAGTCCTTGTTTATTAAAGGTGTCGATAGTGGCCGTTACTTCTTGTTTATTCAGGTCGATTACGCTGATTGAGCCATCACTCATATCCGGTAAATTTAAAAAGCTGTTCTGCACGAAGGCATACTGTTCATCGGGAGAAAGTACCACATGGTGTGCGCCGCCCGCCGTCGGTATAGCCTTTATTAAAGTCGGTTTCAACACGGATTGGCTGATGTCGAAGATATTGAAATGACCGGGATTTGCGGTGGTGATGTACATCCGGTCATTTTTATCATTAAAGTAGATTTCCAAGGGCACGCCTTGTTTGACGGCATTAAAATCGAAAGCCTGCTGGAAATCAAAATCCTTGTTACCCGCATTCCAAGTACCCGTCCAAAGCCCGCCGCCGAACATCGTATTGATATAAGCCATCGGCGGATTCGATCCGGGCAGGAAAACCGCCTCAACCGGCGCTGAACCGGAAGGCGACGGTAGGGCGGACAGTTTATGGCTGGATAACACCTTGCCGCTAGATGCTTCGATGATGGTCACGGCTTCGCCTGCATCGCCCAGATCGGACGGACGCACGGTGCTGGTGATTATGATGCGGTCGATGTCGTCATTTAGGCTGATACCGTGCGGATAGCGGATAAAAGCATTTTCCGAATTGGCGGCAATCACTTTAATCTGTTTGTCGGTCTGCGCATCGCCAACAATCA
>JBCKWP010000031.1:0-17525 GCA_038922455.1 Methylobacter sp.
AGCTGTTCTTTGGTTAAGCCGCAAACAAAACCATCTAAAGTTGTGGTGAAATATTTACAGGTTTTACAAAGCCCGAATGATTGGGATTTATTGGCTTTTTGCAGCGCAGTCAAGGCATTAACAAACACGTTTTCCTGGCTTTCGGTTTCTTCAAATATCGCCGCAGCCTGGCTGTACAAATCTGCCGGACGAGCCTTATTCAGGAGAGCATCGCCTTCAGCCAAAAGACTAAGATGCACCATGCGTCGGTCATTGACATCGGCGGTTTTTTTTAGGTAACCTTTTTTTTCCAGCAACAAAAGGGTTTGCGAAACGGTGCCGCGGGTCATGCCCAGGTAATTGGTCAGCGCTGCCGGGGTGTCGCTGTAACGGTTGCAGCGGGACAAATAGTCCATTACCTGTAAATGAACCGGCTGCATGCCTAATTCCGTGCATTTTTTACGCTCTTCAGAGCGGATCAGCGCCGACATCCGCTCGATTAGAACAAATACATCAATTTTTTCCATAGACCCTGTAAGTATTTATTAATGGTGACAATAATTAATATTTTAACATAATTAAGTATCGAATCGATATTGACATTGCACGACTGGGCACGGCTAAACCTCAACTTATTGTTCGGTAACTGAATTTATTTTTTTCGACTAAATAGGCAATGGCTGCAGCCGGGGCGCAATCGGCTACCGTCATGCCAGCCTGGTTTGCAGCTACCGGGAATAAATCGGAAAAATCCAGATAAGGCCGTCCCAAATTCAAGGCAATTTGTTTAACCAAAAACCGCCCTACTCCGGCACCGATCAATGGGCTGTTTTGTGGAAGCCCATGTTTGGATAGCCGGGTTTCGCAGCCGCGTTGTATTTGCTGTATTTGTTGGGCACGGATGTAAGCGGAAAATTGCAGCCAACGCGGCAACTCATCGGGATAAAAATCACAACCGATCATCCGTGATAGTCGTCTGGCGCTGGCGAGGACGGTTTTTTCGGCACCATCTGCGCTGTCTGTTTGGTCATGCAGCTCATTGAGCTCGCCGGTGACACGATAGACATCGGCCATGGTGGCGAAATACTCGGCCATCAAGCCTATTTTTTCACCTTGATCCAGCGCCGTTTGCGCAACGGCCATCACTGCGGTTCTGATGATGCCGGTATAAATCAACTCTTCTGACCTTAAGCGCTGGTAATCAGTGTAGCCTTCCGCCAGCACTCGCCCTTCATCGAGCAGCAGTATGTCCGTGGTGGTGCTGCCGACATCGACAAAAAGCCCACTGCCCCGTTGTTGCGCGGCAAATGCGGCGCTAGCCAGCCAGTTGGCAGAGGCGATGGACGGATAATGCACTGCTTCAATCTGCGAAGTAAGCAGGAGACCTTCCCGACCTGCAAAAACCAGGATTTCAGCTCCCGGTAACAGGCCGATCATGGTTTGGATGATTTGCTTGACGCCATCGTCCCGATTATCAAACAAATCGACTAGCTCGCCAGTCATGGTTAGGGCATGGCGATAATTTGCACCGGCCAGTTCCTGCATAATAGTCTTTACAGCGTGTTGCAGTTGATCCAGCCCCTTCCACAACGGGCACGGCTGCTGATAAACGGCGATAATCTTACCGTCGCTGATGACTGCGGCTTTGACATGAGCGCCGCCTATATCCCAGCCAATAATGTTAGCTTGCATGGTTTTCCTGCTTGGCTTGAACGGTAACGGGTCTGTTGCAAGTTGGATTGAGTACCGGCTCGCCATCCACTAACTGCAAAACAACCTCGGCAACATTGATACCTAAAGCATCGTATATGCCCACAAATGAAGTAGTCAGGCGGGGATTAATTTCGAGCACCCATACTCGCTCTGCTGTTTCGATCAAGTCGATGCCGACATATCCCCATAAACCGGGCAAAGCAAGGGCTATGTCAGCTACCAATTGCCGATACCTGTCTACATTCTGATGATTCACCACGATCTCCGCCAACTGGTATTGCCGATTAATGAACTCGAAGCGCTGCAAATTGGCGCACACCAGCCAGCCGCGACCTTGCTTGAATAAACACGACAGACTGGTTTTGGCACCTTGCAGATGCGGCTGAATGATGTAGGAACCTTTTCGTGTAGCCATCTGCTCGAATTCTTGCTGATCGGTGATCACAAAGCTGTCTGCACAACCCACGCCATCAACCGGTTTAACCATCCATTCATTGCTTGCCTTAAATCTATCAAAGCGGAAATCATCAAGCATCCAAGTAGGAACGGTAGCGATATGATGCCGGTTAAGCAGCTCATAAGTCTTGAACTTGTCACCAGCGATGGCAACGGCAGTTGCGGGCGATGTCAGTAATATCCTGCCCAATGACTCGACCGTCTGACACAGATTTTGTAAAATATCGTCAAATTCCGGCGCTATCGGCCACACCAGATCGGATTGCTTAACTAAGCGGGCAAATTCTTCGCTAATATCATGCTCAGGCTTGACAATGACGGTGTTGATGCCGGTCATATTGACCGAACCGTCAAGCCGCCAGTCGAGCATGACAGTGATTTCAAAACCGCTTAGTCTTGTCTGGTTTAATCGAATCAAGTCATCAAGCAGCGCATTAAGCATTAAACGCCCTTCACCGGCCAGGGAATCCGGCAACTTCTGCTTATTAAAGCCACCGCCAGTGATATACTCAAACACCAGAATTTTCACAATACTCAATCAACGTGCACGATTACGACTACAAATTAGCCGTGATATTGTATCACCCCCAAATCATGCTTTATGAAAATAATCCCGGTAATAGATTTAAAAGACGGCGTTGTCGTTCACGCCAAGCAAGGCAATCGTAAGCACTATCAAGCCATTAACACTGCGTTATGCCAATCGTCCGATATTTTCCAGGTTATTGAGGCCTTCCTGGCTGTTTATCGGTTTGATACCTTCTATATTGCAGACCTGAATGCGATTACCTATCAAGGCGACCATAACCGTTTAATCACCGAGGTGTTGACGCGTTTCCCGCAAATAACCTTCTGGATAGACAAGGGTTACCCAATCTATGGCGATCACTTAAAGCTCCTGCCAAATTATCTACCTGTGCTGGGTAGCGAGTCTTATCGGGATGACACTATTGCAGAGCTTAAAGCATTCAAACACAACTTTATCCTTTCACTGGATTATTCAAATTCAAATGCTTTGGGCGCAAAAGGTCTGTTTTCAGACCCCACTTTTTGGCCGAAAAATATCATCATCATGACTTTGGAACGCGTAGGCAGCCACCATGGCCCCGATTTGAATAAGTTGACTGATTTTTGCAATCAATATCCGGAAAAAAACTTTATTGCCGCAGGAGGCATAAGGGATAAGCGGGATTTAACCGCTTTGAGTGAAGCAGGAATTCATCAAGCGCTGGTTGCTAGCGCCTTACATTCAGGCATGATTAAACCGGAAGATATTACCGAATTTTAAGAAAGTTCACGCCCCTTACCTACATAACCCACAAGGATGAGGGGAAGCAGATATTGCATAACGCCATGGATGGCGTGTAGTAGAGTAATGCAGGAGCAATTACCGAGGAGCAAATATCTGTCCCTGTAGGCAAAAAAATACCCCGATTAACGGGGTATTTTTAGCATTCTTGTTAACTAAATAAACTTAGTTAGGAGCGAATGGGTGTTTAGCAGTACCTTTAGCAGCTACAACATCAGCCGCAGTAGGAGTACCTGCAATAGCGCTTTTCAGAGCTGCTTTAGTCGCTTCGTAGTTGTATTGTTGGATTTTAGCATCGTCTTCAGCCTGCCAGTGAATGAATACACCAACACAGATGAATAAATCATCAGCTTCATCAGCTGGGATTGTGCCGTCTTCTACACAATCAGCAACAGCCATAGCAACACCACGTTGTGCTGGGCCAAACATTTGCACAGCTTGCTTTGCGCCTTTGATTGTTACTTTGTTGAACATAACAGTTGCAGGTTTAACCATCAGGTTAGGTGCAACAACAGCCAACAAGCTAGAAAAGCCGTCTTTGTTGTTTGTTAAGCAGTTTGCAAATGCTGTTTCAGCAGATGAACCACGAGGTCCAACCATCAAATCAATGTGAGCAACTTCATTGCCTTCACCAATTAAAGACTCACCAACACATAATTTATTAATCTTAGCCATGCTTAAATTCCCCTGTGAAGAAAAAAATGAAAAAATTGAATCTACTATCGACATTATTAATGTCCCCTTATTTGTTTTAAACAAATTCCGTTTGAAGCCCTATTAGTAACAGTATTGTTATTAATTAAGTTCCTCTAAAAATGCCGTTAATACTGTTGCCACGATCATATCGGCGGTAGTACCCGGATTTATACCATCTAACTTAAGCTCCTGATCCATACAAAAAAGCAACGGCTTTATTTGACTAGGATTATCAGTTTTAGACAGCTCCTCACTGAGCCAAGCCATTTTTGCAGCTACCCTCTCAGAGTACTGATCTCCGTATTTTCTTTCGATATGGCTATCGGGAAATTGGCTCAGCATGTCAGCATACACTGCAACGGCCGCCCAATTTCTGTCACCCCACCGATTAAAGGCCTCAGTGTACCTCAAAACAGCAAAATTAAAAATATCTTTGTAGCCTGTAAGGTATTGAAGTGCGATACGGTCTTTTCCGCTGGCTATTTTCATAGCCTCTAACAAGGTAACCGATGCTTTTTCATTGACGTCCTGTTGCTCAGAGCTGCCCAAACCGCCTGGCGACGCTAAGGCTATCGCCTTAAAAACCCAATCGGCATCTTCTATCGTTGTATCGCTAATGACCTTACTGACCGCCTGCCTTAGCGTTGCTCTACCTCCTGCATCCATGCAGTCGTCCTGCGTCCATGCAGTCGTATGACCGATGGCCTGAATCAACGGCGCACAAAGCAAAATAATACCTAGATTAGTATTACAGCCTACCGCTTCACGCGTAGCCTTGACGGCATAATAGATTTTTTCGCCCAGAGAATAATCAGGATTGCAAATAGGCTCTGAGCTGACCTTGGCGCTGAGCCTAAAATCGGCCACGGTCATATCATGACCATCTGCATAAACGCTAACATTACCGGGTTTAAATGCCTGCACATCAACCTCGCAGGCCTGCCGATAAAGTTCGCTCAGTTGCTCAGGTGAAACCATCATGCTGCTGCACATTTGTTGATCTTACGGCCTATCAAATCGTCTACCATCAGCTCGGCAATATTGACATCACAAACGCTTTCCAATCCTTTCCAGGCCGGTATGCTGTTAACTTCAATGACCGTGCACCGCCCTTCCTTGTCCCGAATAATATCGACCCCGGCATAATCCATCGCCAGTGCTGTCGTCGCCTTGACAGCTAGATCCACCATGTCGGGCTCCAAAGCTATCGACTCACAGCTTGCGCCACGGGCAACATTATTTAACCAGAATTTTCCGCGTCTGCGCATTGCGGCAACTGCCCGGCCATTAATCACAAAAACGCGATTATCGGAAAAGCCGTCGCCCTCGCAATGCACGAAACGTTGCAGATAATAAACCCCGTGACTGCCGGTCAGCCAAAACAAATCCGTCGATTTTTCAATGCGGCGTATACCTTCCCCCTGCGAGCCGAACATAGGTTTGCTGATCAGCAAATGACCTTGTTTTAATTCAGCCGCCGCAATCCTTAGCGCTTCCTCCCGGTCGCGCAACACCCAGGTCATCGGCGTGGGCAGACCCGAATGGTGCAGCAAGAAACTGGTCATCGCCTTATCGACACTGCGCTCTACCGCGTGTCCATCATTGTAGACGGGAATCCCCATCGCCTTTAGCGCATGCAGAAAATCCAGATACAACACCACTTCCTCAAGCGAACCGCCAGGCACGCCGCGCACAAAAGCAGCATCGGGAAGTGTGTGTTCAAAGCCTGGAATGAAAATCGGGTGTTGGCCTGATTCAATTACAAACCGGCATTCAGTCAGCGAAACGTAATCGCAGCTATAGCCGCGACTGGCAAAAGCCAAGCTTAATTGCTTGCCATGCCAGCCGGGATCATCGGTAAAAATTGCTATTCGACCCACGCGGATGCTCTACGCCCCAAACGATAGATCCAACAACGTATTATCCAATTTACCCGCACGAAAGCTTTTGCCAGACTCTACCGCAGTGACAATAACGCTGGCAGGGCTAAACAGCATCGCGTCGATTTTAAAAAAGTCGTATTCATACTGCTTGAATATTTCAGCAAACGGTCTGCCATAATCTTTGGAGGTTGAACTTGGCAGTTCTTTAGCCAATTTTTCAGCCGCTTCATCAGTGCCTTTTACAAAGAGGTGGACTTGCCCTGCAAACAAAATTGCATCGTTAGTGCGCCCCATGGCTTTAACAAAATTCGGATGAGGAGGGCAAATAGGCGCACTGCCGCTGCCGTCGATAATATTTTCCAATGGAAAATGCAAGGCATGAGCCTTGTGCATAGCCACTTCAAGCACCCGTGCAACCACTTGCACGCCACCGGCCAGACTGCTGGTCGGAGTGACGATGATGGTCAGTTTGGAAGGATCAACCTTGCAAGCGGCAGCGACTTTTTCAACGATTTCAAGCGGTGGAACCGCATCGTTTTCAATGACTAACACCGTGGAATCAAAGCTATCCTGATAGTCCAACTCTTTATATAGCTCTTCAACCGGTTCCTGCTTGCCGTCTTTTATCTTGGTTGCCATAGCCCGCGCCGGGCCAGAACCTAAGGCGTAATATTTTTCATGCGACAAACTCCAGCCCGCATATTGGCTACCCAGACAACCCAGAACCGGATTGCCGGTATGCACATTCACCGACAATGGCCAGTTATCGGTATAAGTGCTGTGGCTGATGGTCACGGTGCCCATGCCGCCTAGACAGATTTCAGCAATAATGCGACCCGCCTCGATTCCGCCCGGCACCTTAATACCCGCATCGATAATCGTGCAGCCATTGGCTAACTTTTCCACGCCTAAGCGTAATTTGTCGGCATTGTCGAGCAAATGCTGCACCAAAGGCTGGGTCAATTTATTAACGCTGGCTGTATATTCCATGAGGTCTTTACCTTTCTAGTTTACTAAGGAACATGCACGAAATAACTTAAGAAAGTTAACTCGTAATGAATAAAACAACCGTAGGAGCGGCTTTAGCCACGATTGGTCTCGGCTAAAGCCGCTCCTACGGTTGTTCAACTTATTTCGTGCATATTACTAAGGATAAGTTGTTGTTTAGTCAGCAGCTGCTCCGCTACTGACCATGAGTCTTTTTGGTGCGCAATAATACTGCACAATGGCTGTCCAGCGCGACACATATTGCCGGATTTGGGCAAATCCATACACCATTCCGGCCATTCGAATCGATCAGGAATGATTAAATCATGCTCGGCATAAACGATTTGATAACCGGTTTGTAGTGGCTGTGGGGGCGACTTCAGTCGCCCAATCTCTGGCAACTGGGCGACTGAAGTCGCCCCCACACAGGCTTGAATATGCCTTCTCAGCAAATCCTCATCATACAATTGCATGCTGGCAGAAGGACGCGGGTTAATTTCCAGCACATAACTGCAATCATCCGCATGAATAAAATCCAGCGAATTTAAGCCTTTTAGCCCGAATACCGGAACCAGTTGTTTTAACCAATCTGTTATCAGCGCCTTGTGCTCGACTGGTAACTCGCAGCTATTGATCACCCCTGAAAAAACAAACTCGTGATCATCGCTTAACCGAACCGACCCTTGGCTGTTAAAGCCGACGACCTGCACCTCCTGCCCGTCAGCCAGAAATAGCGCCGAATGCTGCGTACCGGCTTGGAATTTTTGCCAGTAAACCGATGTATTTACTATGTCATCAGCATGATAACGTTTTATGCCGATACCGCCCTGCCCTTGCATAGGCTTAAGCAACCAACCATCAGTAGTATCAGGTGTGCTAAAAACAACCTCGGGATAAGGAATATTCAACACATCCAACATCGAAAAAAACGCCTGTTTATCGTGCTGTCTTGCAAAAGTATCAGGATCATTGCCCAGAACAGTCAACCGACTATCCAGATAACGCAGACTTTCCGGCCAAGCTTCAAAGCCGCTGCCATAAATGACATGGGTGACGGCATAGCGTTCGACAAAATAATCTACCGCAGGTATTAAATCGGCCTCGGCTAACGACTTTATCCGATGGGAATCTTCCGCGTAACCTTGCGTGTCCAGATCGGCAAACAGATCGATAACCAGCGACTTCAATCCAGCATTTTTTGCGGCTTGCGCAAGCATTCTTCCGGAGCTGGCGACGATTAATACCGTTTCCATGCTGTCGGCCTACGCGCTAACCGACAAAAACATCCCCGCCACTGTTCCGCGCACTGGCGACAACAAAACTCAAGTTATCAAAATGCATAAATTCCAGCCGGGCTTGATTAGCAATCGATTCCGCCGCCTCAGCCCCATCAAACGCGCAAAATCCGGTCGGTCCCCATGAGGTTTGGCCGATTGCCACCGCGCCTTGCTGCTCCAACCAGTGCATGGCCGCCGCAACCTCGGGACTGGTAAAAACGCCGCCCTGAGCCGAAGAAAAATGTTCACCAACCGAGCGTTGCAATTGGCTAATCACCTCACCGAATTTCTCAATGTCATTCTCAGCCACGGCGGGCAAGCCCTGCATCATCACTAAATAACATAAGCGTTCGGCCTCCTGCCTGGGAAAAGGCGGCAGTACTTTAAAAGCCTGTATTTCCTGTTGCCCGTGCAGACCCTGGCCTCGCTGATCGAACACCAGAATAAACCGCCAGTCATCCGGCACATTCATGTGTGCCAGTACCGGCGGGGTAATGGTTTTTTCGCCTCGTCCACCATCGACGACCAGGCCGCCCTGTTCAAAAACACCAATGCCGATGCCGGAACGCAAACCCCGATCAGTCACGGCGGCAATTTCCCGCACGCTAAGTCCCAAGCCGTAAAACTCATTCAACGCCGCGCCGATTGCCAAAGACATTTGCGTGCCTGAACCCAAGCCTACATGTTCTGGAATCGAGGTTTCAACGGTGATATTGAGTTTATCGGACACCTGTAGCGCCTCGCACAACAAGGATACGCACTTTGCTGCCCTTGGTGCGGCAGGGCCGGTAATAGTGAGTTGATCGGCGCCGGTGACTGAAAGGCGGGTGCTGATTTCATTAAGAGCAACGCCGATGCTGCCGAAATGCCGCCCTAATGATCCGCTTAAATCAATAAAGCCCATGTGTAATCTGGCCGGAGCAATGACGGAGACTTTAGAATGTTGAACTATCAAAGGTTATACTGCGCTGTAATGCGAAAAATTGTAAAAAATTATACATGATCGACCTATCGCCTGCGAACTAAGGAACATGCACGAAATAACTTGAGCAAGTTAACTCGTAACAAATAAAACAACCGTAGAAGCGGCTTTAGCCGCGATCGATCGCGGCTAAAGCCGCTCCTACGGTTGTTCAACTTATTTCGTGCACATTACTTAAGCGCGGATGGCCTCCGCCAATTGCGCCAAATCGCTGACCATCAAATCGCATAGCTCAACCGTCAGTGGATCGACCGGCGCTACCGACGGTATAAACACCGAAACAGCCCCGGCTCTGGATGCCGCCACAATACCGGCATGAGAATCTTCAATCACTAGACACCGGCTGATGTCCACTTGCATCAGCTCGGCGGCTTTTAAGAAAATATCCGGTTCCGGCTTACCGTGTTGAACCTGATCACGGCTGACGATAATTGAAAAAATATCTTTGATCCCGGCCAGTTCAAGGCATTCCAGCGCATTTGCCGCCAAACTGTTGGTCGCCAAACAATAAGGTAGTTTTTGCAGATTAAGCAGTTCAAGCAATCCGGTAAAGCCGTGTTTGATTTTTATGCCGTGAACATTGACGTGGTCGCGCCAAAAATCGCCGCTTAGCCGGTTAAAGGTGGGCAAGTTAAAATCAGCCCCGCAATAGTCAATTAGCCTCAGCTCTATATCCTTATAATGCAGACCGGACAGCGACAGACAGAAATCATCGGAAAAATCATGTCCCATCGCGTTTGCAGCCTTCTGCCAGGCAATACTGTAAGTGCTCTCAGTATCCAGCACCAAGCCATCCATATCGAAAATAACCGCAGAAAAATCAGTTCGTAGGATGGGTAGAGCGATAGCGAAACCCATCGCATCGGCATTAGATAATGATGGGTTTCGGCTATTGCCTCTACCCATCCTACCGCCAATAACCTTGATAAATTCCCCGTGCGCTTCACGGCTGGAGCCGACCACGATACGTTTAACGCCTAGCTCCGATTGTTCCAATACGCCCGACACTTCCACCGTCTCGCCGCTGAGAGCCTGCCCGGTATAAGTCGCGGTAAAGCAGACGATAGATTCGATCTCGTCATGATCTATTTTAAATTCGGCCGGATAATCAAACGCGTGAGTATCGTCAACCACCCTGCACTGCAAAGTCATCGCCCCGCATTTTTGATAACGGCTAGTTTCAGAACCTGCGTCATGATCGATAAAGTTCAAATCAAATTTCCGCCCGTTAATCACCGCCTTATTGCATTTACGCCGTTCATGCCAGACATACTCATCAAAACTTAACTCGCAGGAACGACGCTCGAACGATTGCCGCCAATCCCGATCATTCAAGTCTTGCAAATCTCCCTGCTCGATTAGCTTGCCGGTAATCGCCCGGCAACGATGAAAAACGTCCCTGCCGTAACAAACCAAATCAATATCCGAAGCTTGATTTTGCACACCCACCAATAGCGATCCCGTAACCCCGATGTTCGCCATATCCAGCCCGTGCTGCTGAAATAATTCGCACAACCGCAGCAGATCCCGCTCGACAGCCGCCGCGACTGTTCCCGGCAGGGCTCTCCTGAGCGTAGCCGAAGGGCTTGCGGTAGTCACACCATCCCGCCCGGTTGCTTGAATAAGCTGTTGCAACCGCTGTTTGGGTTGATGATGTTTGACGATTCGATTAACAGCAACCGCATGCAAATGCGCATCTAAAACCGGGGAATAATGCAGATACTCGGGATGCTGTTGTTGCAGGAGATTATTAGCTTGCTCTGTTGCGACTTTTTTCCAGCCGGATGGTCCACTTACATAGCGCAAAAAACACAGCACCTTGCCCTCTTCCAGCCCCTGCGCCACCACAGCAAAAATAAGCCCTTCAGCGGTTTCGATAAAATCTTTGGCGAAAAACATGGTTTAGAAATTTGTTTGCATGATTTGTCCGGCTAACTTACACTCCAGCCAGCTTTACAAAGAGATGATTTTAATTAAAAATGATTATACGATATATTAGCTGGATTATTGGGCAAGTGATGTCGTATATCCTAGGTTAGGCATATTCCTTTCTCGTAATTTGACTGGGGAATTAACTTGAAACAAACGTCCATTTCGGAAAATAATGCTCCTGATGTCGTCTATGCAACATGCATTCTTTTGGTCGCTCATTTTCGAAATCTGATTCAACTCAGCAAAAACGGCCTTGGCTTTCATACTAGAATCTTTTCGCACATGTTGCATCCAGAAAAAGAATTCATTTACGCGGGACAGTCGGAGAAGGTAACTACTGAGACGCCCACGCATCCTGAGCATGTTGTACCTTGCGCAGTGCTCGTTACAGAGTGCCAACGACTGATAAAAGCAGGAACCCACTCAGATGAAGAAATAGCAGTGCTACTTAAAAAACATTGGAAAATAGCAACCATTACCCAGGAAGAACGGCAATTTCTGGACGGCAAGTCTAATTTGGGCTACAAATCAAAGATGCCGATCAATTGGACTTTCGAGACTGGCAACACATTTGCACGGCTTGAAGAGGCTAAAATTGTTTTAGTAAGGTCATAGCCATACACTTTTACCAATGCCCAACCGCTCAAGCTGGACTGCGCAAAAGCGCGCAGCCCCTTAGCTCTGCGTTGCGCTGGTTCCCAAGCTGGAGATTGGGAACCAGCGAATAATCGAGCATAACTTAAAATCAGCAAGTAGCCTGGAATCCAAAACTTCATGGCTTCGACCGCGAATATTAACCAGCAAACCAATTTTAAAAATTCGGAGCAATTATTATGAAATTTAACGTGACAATTGACCGTGACGAGGATGGCATCTGGATCGTCGAGTGCCCATCCATCCCTGGTTGC
The DNA here is from genome assembly GCA_038922455.1 of Methylobacter sp. Classification (GTDB taxonomy): domain Bacteria; phylum Pseudomonadota; class Gammaproteobacteria; order Methylococcales; family Methylomonadaceae; genus Methylobacter_A. Next base: position 12,123 of record JBCKWP010000031.1, read on the forward strand.
GTTAGTCAAGGCCAAAGCAAGGGCGAAGCGCTTGAAAACATCGGCGATGCAATTTATCAATGTCTTCAGGTTCGTGCGGAACGCGGCTTGCCTTTAACTATCGAAACTCGGCAAATCGAAGTGGCGGCGTAAATGCCGCCTTCTCTTCCTGCTCTTAGCGGACGCGAGATTGTTCGCATATTCGAATCGTTTGGATGGCATGTCGCAAGACAAAGAGGAAGCCACATCGTTATGGTTAAAGATGGGGAAATTGCCACATTGTCCATCCCCGATCATAGGGAAGTTGCAAAAGGCACATTACGAAGCCTAATTCGTGCAGCGGGTTTGATGGTAGTCGAGTTTGTAGCTGCAATTCGATAACCGCGCAAATTAAATCACCCGCTGTTTGGCAACCCCAACTTCGCCCTATTAAAACCTCCAACCCAACCCACACACCCCAAACTTGCTAGTTTTTTAGCGAATGAATATACTAGCCGCGTATAACTTGCTTTAGGTATTCATGGACTATCGTCCGCAGAATTGAAACGGGAAGTCGGTGAGTTTGCTTAACTTAAGCAAACAAAGCCCACGCTGCCCCCGCAACGGTAAACAAGTAAAGGGTTTGCAAACGCCACTGTGTACTGCATGGGAAGGCGCAAACTTAGAAAGTTCGTAACTATTCAGTGATATTTCAGTCCGTGCCATCGTAGGAGGGGCTAAAGCCCCTCCTACAACACCAGGCACAGCTTGACGCTGAATAGTTACGAAAGTTAAAACTTTCAACTTGTAAGCCCGGAGACCGGCCTGAAGTAATAGTCACACTGTGCGCGGAGGGCGTTCAGATGGATTGCTTGGTTTCGCATCCGTCCTGCATTTTCTCCCTGCACTGATTATTTCCGCCGGTAACGCCATGATTTGAAGAGGGCTTGCAGGCTTTGCTGTTTCTTTACCCTGGAGCTTACGCATGTCATCAACACCCGTTTTATTGGATAACACCCAAACCTCTGCCCTTTTAAAAGACCAGATCCTACCCGCAATGCTCGCCGGTTTGCTTGGCTTGGCATTGCTGTACGCCGCCGGTTTTGCCGAAACCGCACAATTGCATAACGCTGTCCATGATGGACGCCATTCCGCCAGTTTCCCGTGCCATTAATGTTTAATCTAACTACCTTCAGAGAGCTGGTTATTGCGGCTCTCTGGACGGGCTTGCTGGCGGGTTTATTATTAACTGCTATTCAACAAATTCAAGTCATTCCGACCTTGCTCCAAGCGGAAGTGTACGAAGAAAAAGCCGCCGCTCCACTCGATGCCAATACAGAAAGCAGCCATGAACACCACGACTGGCAACCTGAAAACGGCTGGGAGCGGACTTTTTATACGGCAGTCGCCAATATCAGTCTGGGCGTCGGTTTTGCGTTAGTGATCGGCTCGGTCATGTGTTTACGCGGCCGTCCCGGTAATTGGCGCATGGGACTGTTGTGGGGATTGGCGGGCTACCTGACGTTTTTCGTCGCGCCCTCTTTGGGATTGCCGCCGGAAGTGCCTGGTACGGAGGCAGCCAAACTGGCAGACCGGCAAACCTGGTGGCTGATAACAGTACTGGATACCGGCTTCGGCTTATCGCTGCTGGCTTTTGCCAAAACTAAGACTAACAAGTTTTTCGGCGCAGTATTGCTCGTAGCACCTCATTTAATCGGTGCGCCACAACCGGAAGTTCCAGGCAGCGCCGCGCCTGCCGAATTAACGCAATCTTTTATAGCCGCCACCGTTTTTGCCAACGCGGTTTTTTGGCTGGCTATCGGCGGTTTGCTGGGGCAGTTTTACAAAAAAGAGTCATGAGAACCCACAACAAACACGTATTGATGTGTACCGGCTCACGCTGTTCTGAAAACAACACTGAGATGTTCCAACAGCTGGGACAGAAAATCGATGCCCGCCCCCAGCTCATCGTAAAACGCACCCGCTCAAACTGTTTTGCGGTCTGCAAAAACGGCCCAATCCTGGTCGTTTATCCCGAAGGCGTCTGGTATTCCTGTGCCGATGAAGCAGTGCTGGAACGCATCGTCAGCGAACATCTGGAAAACGGCCTCGAAGTCAGCGAACACGTTATTCACCGCTTGGGAACTGGCGATGTCTAGTATTGCCCTGCTGACCCATGCACCCAACGATCTGGTGGTATTGCAAAGCGCTCAAACGCAAATGCCGGATGGATTCGCGCAAGTTGCCGGCATCAATTTGCAGGCATTGGCAAGCGATGCGCAAATGGCAGAACTGCTGGCGCATCAGCTGGCTTCAACCCGCATCATCATATTACGTGTTTTGGGTCGACTCGGCAGTGTGCCCGCTTTTGCCGATCTACTGCGTCATGCGAAAAAACATCAACTGCACCTAATCGCCATCAGCGGCACCGGCGAGCCTGATCCGGAATTAGCCGCCGCGTCCACCGTGCCCCCCGATGTCCTGCATCAGGTTCAGCGTTATTTTCAGGCAGGCGGCAGCGTCAACATGGCGCAACTGCTGCGCTACCTATCCGATCATTTTTTACTGACTGGGTTTGGTTATGATGCCCCTGTCGATTTGCCGGAACACGGTATTTATCACCCCGATTTATCCCAAGATGCCAGCATAGACGACTGGCTTGCCCTACAAAATCCAGAGTTAGCCAGCGTCGGCATCGTCTTCTACCGCGCCCACTGGATGAGCGGCAATACCCGCTTTATCGACGCTTTGGTTAATGAGCTGGAAAAACGCGACATGAATGTGCTGCCCGTGTTCACTTCGTCATTGCGGGCGGGTCACAACGATAATAACTTACCCACGGCACTGCGCTATTTCAGTGGCGCACACCGCGCACATATCGACGTGCTAATCAACACCACTGCATTTGCGATGGGTGAAATTACGCCCGGCGGTGCCACACCTGCTGGCTGGTCGGTGGCCGTACTGGAGCAACTCAATGTGCCGGTGTTGCAAGCCATCACCAGCGGCATGATGCAGCAGCAATGGGAGCAATCGGCGCGTGGCCTCAATCCGCTGGATGCCGCAATGAATGTGGTGTTGCCGGAATTCGACGGGCGCATCATCACCGTACCACTGTCGTTTAAGGCGCTTACATCCGGTCTGTCTAATGAACTGATCGAATACCACCCGCTGCCTGATCGGGTCGCGCGCATTGCCGGGATCGCCTCGCGCTTTGCGCGGCTTAAACGCCTGAACAATGCCGATAAGCGCATCGCCTTTGTGTTCACCAACTCCAACAGCAAGGCCTCGCAAATCGGTAACGCCGTGGGGCTAGATGCACCAGCATCGCTAATGCAGATTCTGCAAGCCATGCAAACCAGTGGCTATAACATTGGTAATCTGCCAGAAAGCGGCACCGCGCTGATCCACGAACTGATCGATCGTTGCGCTTACGACAACACTTATCTGACCACCGAACAGCTAAACCATGCGGTCGGTCGTGTCCCGGCAGCGCGCTATGCCACCTGGTTTACCGAACTACCGGATGAGCTGCAAGCCAAAATGACCGCGCAATGGGGAGCCGCGCCGGGCGAGGCTTATGTGCATGACGGCCATATCGCCTTAGCAGGCATTGAACTCGGCAACAGCTTCGTAGCCTTGCAGCCGCCGCGCGGTTACGGCATGGATCCCGATGCGATTTATCACCAGCCCGACCTGCCGCCCACCCATCATTACTATGCGCTGTATCGCTGGTTGCGCGACGAATGGAAAGCCGATGCCATTGTCCATGTCGGCAAGCACGGCACGCTCGAATGGCTGCCGGGCAAAGGCGTGGGCTTGTCGGAACATTGTTTTCCCGATGCGCTGCTGGCCGACATGCCGTTGTTTTACCCGTTCATCATCAATGATCCCGGCGAAGGCGCACAGGCTAAACGCCGCGCTCATGCCGTCGTCATCGATCACCTGACGCCGCCGATGACCACCGCCGACACTTACGGCGCATTAGCCCAGCTGACCCAGCTGGTGGATGAATATTATCAGGTGGAAGTGCTCGATCCTGCGAAGTTGCCGCTGTTGCAACAGCAGATTTGGGATTTGGTCAAAGAAACTAATCTGGATGCCGATTTACAAGCCCGGCTGTTGCATCATGACCATGATCACGATGACCATCATCATGGACATCATCACGATCATGACGATGAGCACCACCCTGCCGATCATCATGACCACCACGATCATGAACATGAAGAACACCATCATGACCACGATGATCATCACGGAGATGGCCTGCCCGAACTGCTAACCAAAATGGCCGGTGCCGATGTCGCTCACTTGATCGAGGATCTGGATGGCTACCTGTGCGAATTGGGCGCGGCGCAAATTCGCGATGGCTTGCATATCCTCGGACTGGCGCCCGAAAACGAACAACTGGTAGACATGCTGGTCTCGTTGACCCGCCTGCCGAACCAGGACATCCCCGGCCTGCCTATAGAAATTGCACGATTATTCGGCCTAAGCATGGACTCGCTACGGGAACACCCAGGCCGCCGAATGGAGCAAGCCAATACCGAACTTGAACATCTGGCAGGACGGCCTTTGGCGACCCATGCCGATGTCTTGGAAACCATCGAAACGCTGTGCAAACAGTTGTTCACCGAATTGCAGGCACACGGTTATGCCGAATCAGCCATAGACTTGAGCCTAAGCAAAACATTCGGCAAGCACGCTACCGATAGCAGCGCAATAAAACGGGTACTGAATTTTGCCTGCCAGCAATTGGTGCCTAATCTTGCCCGCGCCACCGACGAAATCGACAATTTACTAAGCGGTTTGTCCGGCGGCTACGTACCGGCAGGCCCCAGCGGCTCGCCAACACGCGGCATGGCGCACATCCTGCCGACCGGACGTAATTTTTACTCGGTCGATCCGCGTAGCGTGCCCTCCCAATCGGCCTGGCGAGTCGGATCACAACTTGCCCATGAAGTGCTGAGCCGCTATGTCCGTGAAACCGGCGCTTATCCCGAGAGCGTAGCCATCAGCATCTGGGGCACCAGCGCGATGCGCACCCACGGCGATGACGTGGCGCAAATTTTGGCCTTGCTCGGCGTGCGCCCGGTCTGGCAGGTCGAAAATCGCCGCTTGACCGGCGTCGAAGTCATTCCCCTGGATGAATTAAAACGCCCGCGCATCGATGTGACAACCCGCATCAGCGGTTTTTTCCGCGACGCTTTTCCGCAACTGATCGACTTAATCGACGACGCGGTCAATGCCGTTATTGCGCTGGACGAACCGCTGTCGCAGAACTTTGTGCGCAAGCACTATCTTGCCGAACTGGGCGAATGGATAGGCAAGGGATTGACTGAAGATGAGGCTTCGCAACGCGCAGCTTTCCGTATTTTCGGCGCCAAACCCGGCAGTTACGGCGCTGGTATCTTGCCGCTGATCCAGGAAAAAAACTGGCAG
>JBCKWP010000032.1:0-17135 GCA_038922455.1 Methylobacter sp.
TGATAATACCATCCGGATCATTGATACCGAGACGCTCAAAGAAATTGGAAAGTTACCGTCCGGCGAAGATCCTGAGACGTTTGCGTTAAATGCTGCGGGCGACCGGCTTTATGTATCCAATGAGGATGACAGCCTGGTGACCGTCATCGACATTGCCCATAAAAAAGTCGTCAAGCAGATTAAGGTAGGCGTGGAGCCTGAGGGCATAGCGACCAGCCCCGATAACTTGTGGGTGGTCAGCGCTTCCGAGACAACCAATATGGTACATTGGATTGATACCAAAACCAATGCTATCGTAGAAAACACCTTGGTCGATCCGCGCCCCCGCGCACTGGCTTTTACGGCCGATAGCCAGCAGTTGTGGATTACGTCGGAAATGGCCGGTACCTTAATGATTCTGGATGCTAAAACCAAGCAGATCACCAAAACCATCAAGTTCGATGTACAAGGCGTGACTGCCGATAAGATCCAGCCGGTAGGCGTGATTATCGATAAAGACCGAAAACGCGGCTATGTGGCATTAGGCCCGGCAAATCGTGTTGCGGTGATTAATGCCCAGACCTTTGAAGTGGAAAAATACCTGCTGGTGGGTCAGCGGGTTTGGAATTTGGCGTTTTCACCGGATCAAAAACGGCTGTATACCACTAACGGCACCAGTAACGATATTTCGATTATTGATCTTGATAGTCAAACAGTGACCAAATCGGTCGGTGTAGGCACTTACCCCTGGGGAGTTGCAGTAAAACCATGAATTCGTCCATAGCATTGTCCGTCGAAGATTTGAGTTTCTCTTATGGAGGCACCCAAGCACTGACGCAGGTCAATTTTAAGATTCAGCCGGGTGAGTGCACGATTTTGTTAGGCCCCAATGGTGCAGGGAAAAGTACGTTATTTTCCTTGATTACACGGTTGTACGATACCCGCGACGGGCGTATCGAGCTGTGTGGTTTTGATATTAAGCGGCAAACACAGTTAGCGTTGGCAAAGCTGGGCGTGGTTTTTCAGCAAACTACCCTGGATATGGATTTGACGGTGATGCAAAACTTGCGCTATCACACCGCCTTGCATGGCATGGGTAGTAAGCAGGCTACGCAAAGGATTCAGCAGGAGTTGGAGCGTTTAAATATGGTTGACCGGCGTTTTGAGAAAATACGCCAGCTTAATGGCGGACATAGACGGCGCGTAGAGATTGCCAGGGCGTTATTGCATAAACCGTCAGTGCTGTTACTGGATGAGCCTACCGTCGGTTTAGATGTGCCCAGTCGGCTGGCTATCGTCGACTATGTGCATCAATTAGCCGCCGAGGAAAATTTGGCGGTGTTGTGGGCAAGTCATTTGATTGACGAGATTTACCCCGGCGATCATTTAATCGTACTGCATAAAGGACAGGTTAAAGCCAACGGGACGGTTGATGAAGTCCTTAATATAACGAATACCCCAACGATTAAAGACGCTTTTTATACTTTAACGCAAGGAGAGCAGGCATGACTAATCAGCCGGGAGAAAATTTTCGTTTACCCGAAGAAGGGCAAGCAATGAACCTGCTTCATTACTGGCGCGCCATGTGGGGCATCATCTGGCGCGAATGTTGGCGTTTTGTAACTCAACGAGAGCGGTTTATTTCGGCTTTGGTCAGGCCTTTGGTCTGGTTGTTTGTCTTTGCGGCCGGATTTAGAGCCGCATTAGGGCTTGCAATCACCCCGCCTTACGAGACCTATATCCTTTACGAGGTTTATATCACCCCCGGACTAATCGGCATGATCCAGCTGTTTAACGGCATGCAGAGTTCATTGTCCATGGTTTACGACCGGGAAATGGGCAGTATGCGGATATTGATGGTTTGCCCGTTGCCACGCTGGTTTTTACTGCTCAGTAAATTATTGGCCGGTACCGGCGTATCGGTTTTACAGGTCTACGTGTTTTTGGCGATTGCGTGGTTTTATGACATTCAGGCGCCATGGCAGGGTTATTTGTGGGTGCTGCCTGCACTGTTATTGTCAGGGTTAATGCTCGGCGCTTTGGGTTTATTGCTATCGTCTTTTATTAAGCAATTGGAAAATTTTGCCGGAGTAATGAACTTTGTGATTTTTCCGATGTTTTTTATGTCAACCGCATTGTATCCTTTATGGAAGATCAAGGAGTCCAGCGCACTGCTGTATAATTTGGCGCACTATAATCCCTTTTCGCAGGCCGTCGAATTGATCCGTTTTGCGTTGTACGGCCAGTTTAATAGTCACGCGTTTATTTATACCTTGTTTGCCTTTATTGTATTTATGACGGTGGCAATCATTGGCTATAATCCGTCAAAAGGGATGATGATGAGAAAAGGTGGGACTTAAGGTGATTTCCTGAAAAAAACACACCCAACTGACTGGTCTTTTTGCCCATCTAAGTAGGTACCCATAACTGTTTTAACAAAACCCTGATGTAGGAGCGGCTTTAGCCGCGATTATCGCGGCTAAAGCCGCTCCTACAGATCGTTAAACAACTTTTGATTATTACTTACTGCGTTGCAAAAATAGTTGCATAGCTCGCTATACGCCCATTTTTACTTGCTTGCAATTGGGCTTACCCACTATATTACAGATTATTTGGCTTTCGATCTGAACTTACTATAAAAGCCTTTCAGTTTCCCCTGCGTGTTTTCGGCTTTTCCCGATACTTCATCTTTAGGCTGTTGTTCCGTATTCGATGGCGACGTCTGGACTTTTTGTTCATCCGGTGTTGTGATTGCCCACTGTGGTTCTGTTTTAATCGGCTGTTGCTTTGATTTACCGAACAGGTTTTTGATTTTTCCAAGCGATCCCTGAGGGGGATTAATAGGTTGGTGTTCTATATTCAATACGACAGACGGCGCTTTTTCGTATGCTGGATGTAACTCTATGTCTGACAGCATGGGCGCTGCCGCTTTAGTGGTCACGACTAACTCGATTTGTGAGTCTTCATCCTGCCAGGTAACTGAGGCGACTAGCGGCTCTTCATTAACTTGAGCGATTTCGCTTAGCTGTTCAGGCTGTGCAAGTGTTATCAAGGCAGTCTCAGTATCTGGACTTTCCTGAAAAACAACATTAATCGCTTCCTGTTTAGGCTCTGTAGGTTGCGCCACATTAGATTGGTATTTTCTTAAGGTGTCGGATAAAGCCTGTTGAGCATTGTTCTGCTGCTGGAGTAGTGATTTTTGTTCTTCGAACGCAAGTTCCAGCTGAGAAAGCTGGTTGGCGTGAGTGTTTAGTGTAGCTTGCAGCGTGTCAAACAGTGCTTCTTTTTCGACCAATTTTGCCGTTTCTGCCTGACAGACTTGCTGCAACTCGACTTTTGTTTGCAGCTCGGTACGTAGGCGCTCTATTAATTGCGTAATGACTTTATCGTGTTGTTGCCACAATGAGTCAGCCTTAATGTCTTCGCTGGCAAGCAATGGCCGTTCACCAAGATCAAAGCTTGTCGCCAGGGTCTGAATAGTTCCGGCAATCTGCTGGTTGCGTTGATAAATCAGCTGTTCAAGCTTTAAAGCCCGTTGGGTTTCATCTTGAACTGCGCGCTGAACTTTTTCCAATTGCAAGGCCGACGCCGCAGATTCTTCTTGGCTCTGCTGTAGCTGTTGCTGCACATCATTAAGGCTTTTTAGACTGGCTTTATTAGCGGCAACTTCAGCTCTTTTTATGGCGGCAATCCTGATGCTGTAAAGTGTTGCCGTCAGCAACCAGACTGTTGTCGCTAATACGCCGGCGTATAACGCATTGTTCAGAGTCAAAAGATACCAGTCGGAAAGAAGCGATTGAATAAAGGGCAGGTAGGTTTGCATGGAGATTCCTCAATAATATGACTATTGTATATTGTACTAGGGCGCTGTTTGCAGTGCTGAAATTTTTCTGAAAACCGAACTCATGACTACTCAATACGGGATATAGATTTTCAGAGATTAAATTTCAAACTTTCCCTGACAACCCTTGAATAATATTGGATTGTGATTGACAATTCGTGGAAAATATTTACCCGCTTAACTATAGATAAGCTGTGCAGCTATAACGCTGTAAGGTGGATTCGCCTCCTAGGCAATCTACCCTGGTCGGGATGATCAAGCTGGCCTTTGCTCGGACTTATCCAAGCGGTTTTTTTATGCTCCCCGTCCCGATTGGAAGTTGTTGTTCCGTATCTAAACGCGAATCCCTGCAAGAGCGACGTAGTTTTTCTTGACTTAACGACAGTGCTACACCATCCCCTTAAGCCTATACAATAGCTCCAAAGCCTGTCTGGGGCTAAGATTATCCGGGTTCGTATCCTCCAGCATCACCACCGCAGGATGGCATTCTTTCGATGAAAACAAATCCAGCTGGTTAACGCCGGTTTCCGCCTGTTGCTCAAGATAAGCATGGTCTTCCAAGTGCCGTAATTTGGCTTTGGCTTTATCAATCACCGAACGCGGCACACCGGCTAATGAGGCTACCTGCAAGCCATAACTCTGGCTGGCCGGGCCGTCTTTGACCGCATGTAAAAAAATGATCTTGTCGCCATGCTCCATCGCATCTAAATGCACGTTATGGATGGTTTTTTGTTCGTCGGGCAGCGTGGTTAATTCAAAATAATGCGTCGCAAACAGCGTAAATGCCTGGGTTTCTTTAGCCAGATGATCGGCGCAAGCCCAAGCTAAAGACAAACCATCGAAGGTACTGGTGCCGCGACCAATCTCGTCCATCAGAATTAGGCTTTTCGAGGTGGCGTTATGCAGGATGTTGGCGGTTTCCGACATTTCCACCATAAACGTGGAGCGACCGCTGGATAGGTCGTCGGACGCGCCGATACGGGTAAAAATCTTGTCGATAGGCCCGCAGGTCAAGGTCTTGGCCGGGACATAACAACCAATGTGGGCGATTAACACGATCAGCGCCGCTTGGCGCATGTAAGTCGATTTGCCGCCCATGTTCGGGCCAGTGATGATAAGCATCCGGCGCTTGCTGGAAAGCGACAAGTCATTGGGCACAAAAGGAATGTCGGAGACTTGTTCAACGACCAGATGCCGACCGGCTTCAATCGCTATGCCGGGCTTATCGGTCAGCGTCGGCTGCGATAAATTCAAGGTCTCGGCGCGTTCGGCAAAGTTGACCAACACATCCAGCTCGGCCAATGCTGCGGCGCATTGTTGCAACGGGATTAACGAGGCGGCGATGATGTTCAGCAATTCCTCATACAAGGACTTTTCGAAAGACAACGATTTTTCCTTGGCGCTGAGCACCTTGTCTTCAAACGATTTCAACTCCTCGGTGATGTAACGTTCGGCGCCTTTTAAGGTTTGCTTGCGGGTGTAATGCGCAGGGACTTTTTCCGAATGCAGGTTAGAAATCTCGATATAGTAACCATGCACTCGGTTGTAATTGACCTTCAGCGTGCTGATGCCGGTTGCGGCTTTTTCGCGGTTTTCCATGTCGATCAGGAACTGGTCGGCGTTCTGGCTTAAGTTGCGCAGTTCATCCAATTCGGGATGATAGCCCGGCGCAATCACTCCGCCGTCACGGATCAGCACCGGCGGGTTGTCGATAATGGCGCTTTGTAGCAGGTTTAATATCTCCGGCTGTTCGCCGATCTGCTCACATAACTTGGAAAGTTGCGGGTTGTCACCGCCGGACAGCGATTGTTGCAGCGCGGGCAGCACCGTTAGTGTGTTGCGCAGCACCAGCAGGTCGCGGGGACGCGCCGATTTTAACGCGATGCGGGAGCTGATCCGTTCAATATCGCCGACTTGGCGTAGATGGTTTTGAATGTCGCGATACAACAGCACATTAAGCAGGGTGTCGATACAGGCATAACGGTTGTTGAGTATGTTGTGGTCGCGCAGGGGGCGGTTAATCCAGCGCCGCAGGCAGCGACTGCCCATTGCCGTGGCGGTTTTATCCAGCACCCCGAACAGGGTGTATTGCAGTTGCCCAGACGGGTGAAAATCCAGCTCCAGGTTACGGCGGCTGGACGCATCCAGCAAAATGCTGTCGTCGCTGCTCTCGGTGCGGATGCCTTGGATATGCGGCAGTGCGCTTTGCTGGGTGTCTTTAACATATTGCAGCAAAGCGCCGGCAGCGGCGATGGCGACGGGCATGTCTTCGCAGCCGTAACCTTTCAGATCATGGGTGTTGAATTGTGTTAACACCCGTTGCCTGGCGCTTTCCGCTTCAAAGTGCCAAGGCGGCCTTCTGCACAAGCCGCCGCGCTGTTTTAAGCTTGCGGGCAGCGGCCAGTCTTCGCTAAACAGCAGTTCGGCGGGATTAAGGCGGCCAATTTCGCTCAATAACTGATCTATGGATTCGACCTGTTGCAACACGAAGCGGCCACTGGTTAAATCCAGGCTGGCAATGCCGTGTTGTGCAGTCGAGTTGGAGCTTGGAAATGAACATACCGCGACCAGCAGATTGTCTTTGCGGTCTTCCAACAAGGCTTCGTCGGTGACGGTGCCGGGGGTGACAATGCGCATTACCTTGCGGTCGACAGGGCCTTTGGACGTAGCAGGATCGCCGATTTGTTCGCAGATTGCGATTGATTCGCCGTGCTTTAATAGCTTGGCAAGATAACCTTCAGCCGCGTGGTAAGGGATGCCCGCCATAGGGATCGGCAAGCCGCCCGATTGCCCCCGGCTGGTCAGGGTTATGCCTAGCAGTTGCGAAGCCTTTTTGGCGTCATCGAAAAACAGTTCGTAAAAGTCCCCCATACGATAGAACAACAGGGTATCGGGATGATCTGACTTGATGCGGAGGAATTGCTGCATCATCGGGGTGTGCTGGTCGGTGGTCTTTTGTTTTATACTCATAGGCCTATTTTATCCGAAGTCGCACGAGGCCACATCATGGAGTCTGAATTATTTAAACTGGCCGAGCAACTGGGTCGATTTTTAAAGGTTAACGGTAAGAAAATAACCACAGCCGAATCTTGTACCGGTGGCTGGATTGCCCAAGCGATTACTGAAGTGCCTGGTAGTTCAACCTGGTTTGACCGGGGTTTTGTTACCTACAGCAATGCCGCAAAAGTGCAGATGTTGGGGGTCAGTCAAGAAACGCTGGATAACTACGGGGCGGTGAGCGCAGAGATCGCAACGGAAATGGCTGCGGGTGCATTAGCGCACAGCGAAGCCGATATGGCGGTTGCGGTGACCGGCATAGCCGGGCCGGATGGTGGAGCATTGGAAAAACCGGTCGGCACCGTATTTATCGCATGGGCAGACAAAAACGGCAAATCCAGAGTGGTCAAAATGCAATTTTCAGGAAACCGGCGGGAAATAAGGGCGCAAACGGTGAAAAGCGCTATTGAAGGGGTGGCGTCACCTTAGTTGTACTTGCAAATACAATGGCTATTTTTTAAGTAACTATTCAGCGTTAAGCTGTGCCTAGTGTTGTAGGAGGGGCTTTAGTCCCTCCTACAATGGCATGGGCGGAAATATCACTGAATAGTTACAACCGTTTATGGTTACGGATTATTTTCTGATAGTCGGGTGCAGGATGGTAAGCAGTTGGGTTGCTTGTCTACCCTATAAGCTTATTTTTTAATCAGCTTACGAGCTTGGTCAATAATTGTCTGCCGGTTAATGATCAGCATATAGCTTAATAATCCCAACATTAAACCGAATAATAATTTCCCAAAAACAGACCCTTCTTCAGCTACTGGAGTCGCTGGTGGCGCCCATTGCGCTTGTACGGTTTGCACCGCAACTTTAGACGGTTGGTATTCCGCTTTCAGGTCAGGCAGGCCTAGGCTGCGCCACTCGTCATAATCCTGCCAGATCGGATAAGTGCGTTTCCAGAGTCCTTTGGTGAAGTAGGGCGCAAGGCTCATGCCGCTGTGCGATTTGGGTATGCCTTTTTCATCAATGAAGTCTTTATAAACGACTAAGCTGATGTCGCCGCCTTCGCCGACACCGTTAGTGGTAAATGATTTTTCAACATGGTCGTGGAACATCCAAACGCCTTGGCCGAAGCTGTTTAAACCATCATCAACGCCGCTCAATTCCAGATCCAGACGTTGTGCCGGCACCATGCCGTGGACATCGCGCTGGATATAGGAGCCGGGGCCGTTATCGACGCCGTCATAATGAGTCACGGTCGGTTTGTGACCGTGAATGTGTAGCGCCATCGATTCGGTGTGCCCGTTCAGAACCCGCAGTTTAACTTTTTGGTTTTCTTCCATATGGATTAGCGATTCCCTTAATGTATAAGGGAAAGAACGACCGTTGAGCATAAAATAATCATCGGTGGCATCGGTCGTGTCATATTCCATGTTCATATGCTTGGCTATCAGCCGGGGGTCGTTGGCTGACCGGGCAACAAGCTCATGTAATTCTCTATCCGCCGATTGATAATGTAAATCGTATTCCCGCGCATATTTTTCAAGCACTGCGACCGAGGGATGACGCACTTGGCCTGCGCCGACATTAAGGGTTTGCGGCCAATTGTTGGGGCGATTTTCCTCAACCACGAAAATGCCTTGTAAGCCCATCGGAATATGGGTGTGCGGTTGGACATGGCAATGGTAATACATGGTGCCCGGTTGGCGAGGCTTAATCACATAGGTTTTTGTTTGGCCGGGCATCACGTCCATATTGCTGGTTTGCGCAACCCCGTCATTGCCGACTCCGGTATGATCCATAAACGGATGGTCGATGCCGTGCAAGTGGATGGAATGCGGCAAATAATGGGTGTTTTCCAGGACTAGCCAGACTACGTCACCCTGCTCAACACGTATCACCGGAGACGGTACGCGCAGTAAAGGATTGGCTTCCAGCTCGTAAAGGCTTTTAGTCGACATATCGCGGGATTTTGGCGCATAAACCCAAAAAGTCGGTTGTATGCCCGGTGCTATATCGAAAGTGGTGGTCAGGTCTTTCATGTCCGGTGAATGACCGTTGAGCTCGGCAATTTCAAGTTTAATGATGATCTTATCAGGATCGCCGTCGCCGTCGACATCGTCGGACATAGTAACAGCGTCGGCAGCGAGCTGAGTCGCCATCAGTGTTTCCATGGAAATACCGTTGGTGCCCTTTACAAAGGCGGCGATGTCAGCTGGATTGTCGGGGTTGCAGAGCTTTGATGCCTGTATTTGCACACCGTCAATGACTTGTGCTTCACGCCATTTGGCCGGAATGAAGTCGGAGCAGACTTCTTCCACCGGACCCATGTCTACTTTGGCCGAAGGGGGTAAATCGCTGGCCGCTTGACTCCAAGGATGTATAAGGAGCAAAGTGGCGCTCCAAATGAAGGTAAGAAGATTTTTACGCATACGACGACCTCAGAAAAAGCATTAAATAAAATGACACACCGCCAACCAAAAGCGGAGGTTTATTAACTGGGTCAGTTTAACTGAATATCAAGGATAATTCATTTTTAACGCTAGAATTGCCTAAATTGTTAATTTAATTACCCGCCGAACAGACGAGAGGGTTTATGAATACGTGGAAGAGCTAATATCAACTAATGAAGAAACAAGCAATCAATTGCTTACTGGTGAAAGGGTCGTGCAAATGAATTCCCAAGCAAAAACTTCCCGACTCGATGGCTTGATTTTCGATAATCGTTTTATGCGCGAGTTACCCGCAGACCCTGAAGCCACGAATACGCGCCGCCAGGTATACGGGGCTTGTTACTCGCGGGTGTTGCCGACTAAAGTTGCCAACCCGCAAACCATCGCTTATTCCAATGAGGTTGCAGAGCTGCTGGATTTGAGTCGGGAGGATTGCGAGTCTGCCGACTTCACCCAGGTGTTTGCCGGTAATCGCCTGCTGTCCGGCATGGATCCTTATGCAACCGTTTATGGCGGCCACCAGTTTGGCAACTGGGCGGGGCAGCTCGGCGACGGCCGAGCCATTAATTTGGGTGAAGTGGTCAATAGCCGAGGCGAGCATTGGACGTTACAGCTGAAAGGAGCGGGTGAAACGCCTTATTCGAGGAATGCCGATGGTCTGGCGGTGTTGCGTTCGTCGGTACGCGAGTTCTTGTGCAGCGAAGCCATGCACCATTTGGGCGTGCCGACCACGCGGGCATTGAGTTTGATACTGACCGGCGAACAGGTGGTTCGGGATATGTTTTACAACGGCAATCCCAAGCTTGAACCGGGTGCCGTAGTTTGTCGGGTTGCGCCGTCGTTTACCCGTTTCGGCAATTTTCAGATTTTTGCCGCCAGGGGCGAGGTCGAACTGATGAAAAAACTGGTCGACACCACCATCCGCACCGACTTTTCGCATTTAGGCGAGCCGTCGCCGGCCGTTTATTTAGCTTGGTTTGAAGAAGTCTGCCGTAGGACAGCAAAGATGATCGTGCACTGGCAGCGCGTCGGTTTTGTGCATGGCGTGATGAATACCGATAATATGTCGATACTCGGCCTCACTATAGATTACGGCCCCTACGGCTGGCTGGAGAACTACGACCCCAACTGGACCCCCAATACCACCGATGCGGCGGAGCGTCGGTACCGTTTCGGCAGCCAGCCGCAAATCGCCTTCTGGAATCTGGGGCAACTGGCCAATGCCATCTATCCGCTGATAGAGCAGGTTGAACCCTTGCAACAGGCGATCAATGCCTATAAAGACACCTTTGAGCAAGGCTGGCAAACCATGGTCGCCGACAAGTTGGGGTTGGATGCTTTTGATCCGGCTACCGATAAAGAGCTGCACACCGAGTTGTTGATCCTGTTGCAATCGGTTGAAACAGACATGACCCTTTTTTACCGCAAACTTGCCCTGCTGGTCATGGATGTTGAGCTGAGTGATGATGCCATCATCGCGCCACTGATGGAAGCCTATTATGTGCCGGAACAGGTAGACGACGAGTACAAAGCGCGTCTTGGCAACTGGATTAGGCGATACAGTCAGCGGGTTCAAAATTCCGGAATTACTGACGAAGAACGCTGCAAGCGCATGAACGCAGTCAATCCCAAATACGTACTGAGGAATTATCTGGCACAACTGGCGATAGACAAGGCAGAACAGGGCGATTTTTCGATGGTCAATGAGTTATTGGAGTTATTGCGCCATCCTTATGACGAACAACCCGGCAAAGAAGAGTTTGCCTTAAAACGCCCCGACTGGGCTAGGCAGCGGGCGGGTTGTTCGATGTTGTCTTGCAGTTCGTAGGATATGCTTCACTTTGCTCAACTAATCCAGTAAAAGAGAGAAAAACAGGATGCCTTTTACAAAATGCCCAATTTGCGGGGGCGAATTAGAAGCAAAAGAAGTGGAAAAAATTGTACGCGGTGGCTTACATACCGCTATTTTAAATGTATCAGCGGAAGTTTGTTTGCATTGTGGCGAGAAATTATATGCAGAAGAAATCGTGCACTATTTTGAAGCCATTAGACATAAGTTACAGCGGCAAGAAACTGGCGATTTTCAGGTGCTGGGAAATACGTTTACTGTTGCCAACGATTCAGTTCAAAGAGCTTTATAAACTGGTCGCTTAGCCAGCCCCTTTCCATTTCTGCTTACGGGCTTTTTTCTTAGCCTCTTTCTGCTCGCGAATAATCACCAGCTCGGCTAGTTCTTTTTCCATCATCGCCGGGGTTTCTAGGCTGATTCTGCCGATGGTTCCGGCGCGCAGTTCGGCCAGTAGGATTTTGGCTACCTTGTCCATTTCAATGCGTCCGCCTGAACGCAAACAGCCGCGTTTTTTACCGATGACTTCCATTAGCTGTTGTTCGCTTTCCGGGAGTTGCTCCAGTTGAAAGCGGGCCTGTAGTAAATCGGGGTAGTGCTGCAACAGATATTCGGCGGCGAAGAAGGCAACGTGGTCGTGACTGATAGCGGTGTCCTTGATCGCTCCAGTAGTCGCCAGCCGGTAACCGCTGTTCTTGTTTTCGACGTTGGGCCAGAGCATGCCGGGCGTGTCCAGCAGGATAATGCCGTTACCTATATCAATGCGTTGCTGGGTTTTGGTGATGGCCGGTTCGTTGCCGGTTTTGGCGATCATCCGCCCGGCCAGTATGTTGATCAGCGTCGATTTGCCGACATTGGGTATACCCATGATCAGCGTGTGGATAGGTTTGTCGCTGCTCGCTTTACCCGGCAGCATTTTGTGACACAGTTCGGTCAGCTGGCGCATTTTCTCGGGCTGCTCGGTGGTCAACGCCAGGGTTTTTACGCCTTGCTCCTGTTCCAGATAGGTTTGCCATTGTTGGGTAATCGCAGGGTCGGCAAGGTCACTTTTACTGAGCACTTTAATGCAAGGCTTGTCGCCGCGCAGGCTGGCGAGCATCGGGTTTTGGCTGCTAAACGGAATGCGCGCGTCCAGAATTTCGATGATCAGGTCAATTCTGGGCAGGATTTCTTTGACCTCTTTGCTGGCCTTGTGCATATGACCGGGATACCACTGAATAAGCATGATGTTTAGCTACAACCAAAATAGTACATTTAAGCATCATAGCGGTACAATCTACAGTTATAAATACTTACAAGGCTTAATCGATGAAAATAACGACTCTATTAGGGATGCTGGCTTTACTGGTTGGCTGTACGCAAGACCAACAAAATCAACTATCCCGGAAGGTGGTTGAATTTCTGGACGGAAATTATCAGGTCACTTACGCCAATGGTTCAACCATAAAAACCTGGGCGATTCATAACGGCAAGGTCACCACCAGCGACAAGGGTTATTATTACTTCTGGGACAGCAATAAGCATTATGTGCAAACGCCGATAGAAAACACTTTTATTGAAGCAATAGATTAAAAAATGAAGCAGATAACAAGCAGTTTTTACGCCTATTTATCACGACTCAGATGGATTAAACGCTGGGGGCTAAAGCGCAATGCGCTTGATGAAAATGTGATGGAGCACAGTTGGGAAGTGTCGGTTATTGCCCATACCTTGGCCCTGATTAAAAATCGTTATTATGGAGGGAATGTTGACGCCAATGCCATTGCTACGGCGGCGTTATATCACGACATCACCGAAGTGATTACCGGCGATCTGCCCACGCCGATTAAATATCATTCCCAGGAAATCAATGCGGCTTACAAGCAGATTGAAAAACAAGCGGAGATTGAGTTGTTGGCGCTTTTGCCGGTTGAGTTGCAGGCTGACTTTCAGGTGCTGATTTGTCATGACAAGATGCCGAAAGAGCATGTGCAGATTATCAAGGCCGCAGATAAAATATCGGCTTATCTCAAATGTCAGGCCGAGTTAAAGGCCGGCAATAGAGAGTTTGAAATGGCTTCCGAACAGCTGGTTTTAACACTCGGCGCATCCGAGCAACCGGAAGTCATATTTTTTATGAAAGCGTTTGTGCCCAGTTGCGGGTTGACGCTAGATGGATTGATGAAAACCTATTGAACCAGTTTGAAACCGAGCGTTTCCCCATCGCCGGTAAAGCGAATTTTTAGTTTGTATGAAATGTAATACCCACGGAGAAGCTGTGAAACATCGATACACCATTGAACAAGCCAGAATATTGTTGGATATTTTGAAATACCATAACGCATCAACCATGCTGCCTTCGTTTCATCAGGTAAAGCATGAAACGCTTGATGGGGCGCTGGATAAGTTGCGGTTGGAGTTGTCCGATTTTATTGCGACGGATGATGGACTGGGCTTTATCGTCCCGATTAGGGATGCGAAGGGCTTGATTTAGTTTGACTGTCTGAATTTAAAACAACATCACACAGCGCAGGAAGCACCGGCGGTTCCGGCTTTTTAGCGGCGGGCGTCGGCGTTTTGGCTTGTTCCGAAAACCACCAGGCCAGTGAGGCATCGCAACCATCGGCTTCAGGAAGCGGTTCCTGTCTGGTGCAATTTTTGTTATTCAATGGACATTTGAGGCGTACATGGAAGTGATCGTCATGCCCCCACCACGGACGGATTTTTCTTAGCCAGTCATGGCTCGATTTGCGTGTGCATAACAGGCGCTTGACGCTGGGATTGACGAAAATACGATCCACTTCAGGCTGGCGCGCCGCAGTCTCAAGAACTCTCTCATTAGCCGACGACCATTGGTTATCATCAATAGCATCCGATTGAACGGTAAGAATTGACGGGGAACTCCAGGTTTCACGCTCGTTAAATGCCAAGCTTCGGGTTGTGGCCTGTTGCGGTCGCACAGGTTCCCTCGGCAACCGCTCCCTGCGTTGCTCTACCTCCTGCATCCGTGCAGTCGTGCCGGTTGCGACACTTCCACCATCCCTGGCAGTCGAAAGCAAATACCAAATATCGACATCAAGTCCGGTTTGATGGCTGCGATGCCCGCTTGGGGTCGGGCCGCCGCGGGCTTGCCCCAGATCGCCGATTAGCAAGACTCCCCAGTGCTGTAAATTTGTGGTCTTGGCGATGTTTTCGATAAAGCGGATCAAGTCGGGATGACCGTAAGACCGGCCTCGAGTAGGCCGCATCAATTGATAGCCAGTGCCATTTTGAGGTAGCGAAACCGCACCGCTTAAACAACCGGCTGTTGCATCGCCAATGCTCTGGGCGCTGGTGCCGATTTGTGTCGTTTGTTTGATCGTTGCCCAGTTATCTGCAACAGGGGATGAAGCGCATTCGGAGAAAATACCCAATAATAAGATGAATAGCGGGAATTTCATTTTAAAGCAGGAGGTCAAAACATTATTCAGTTTTATCGTCGGATAAAGGGCGACCGGCCAGTCGCCCTTTTGCGAGGTTTATTTTTTAACAGGCGCCGATATGTCTAGAAAGTGTTTGGAGTTATTAGTAACCGGAGCGACACCCGCTTTATGGGTGGTAGTTGTCGATGGAGCACTGGCGGATTTTGCAGTGTTTGTACCTTCTGTTGCAGCGTCGTCTTCCAGCTGGAGTTCATCTTCTTCCGGAACATTGCCGTCATGAAGCAGGTATTCACGACGCTGCTGGTAAGCATTTTTGATAAAAGAATAGCGATCAATAGAGGCTTCATCAACGATTTTTTCAGTCGGTATTAAATCGGCGCGGGTATCGGTAACATCAACCGTTTTGGCTCCTGCATTGATCGCGCTGACGGCTACTCCGCCACCGGCAACTGCAAAAGTATAAGTCAGTGGATTCATTAAAGCATCACCAATAGCGCCACCGACTTCTCTAGGCGAGCTTGCTCCCATAAGCGGCACCACCAGGTAGTTACCCGTCGGAACCCCCCAAAAGCCAAGCGTCTGGCCGAAGTCTTCATTATGCTTGGGCAGATCGATCATCGTCGCCACATCGACAAAACCGGCTACGCCTGCCGTAGTGTTAACCAGAAAACGACTGGCATCCATACCGCCTTGTGTCATTTTAAGCTGCATAACATCATTGAGAGTTACGCCGATGTCGTTCATGTTACTGAAGAAATTGGTTATGCCGTCATTAACGAATTTTGGGGTTATCCATAAGTAGCCTTTCGCCATCGGTTTTAGAACCGCTTTATCCAGGTCGTCATTAAATTCTTGAGTGCCGCGATTCCAGCCTTCCCAAGGATCCAGCTCGTTGGGCTTCGCGGTGCTTGCACAACCCGCAAGCAGACTTGATATAACCAAGCTACTCATTACTAAACGAGTGTTGATGATGGATTTTTGCATACTCATGGTTTATCTCTATTTACAGGGTGTTGAGGTGAGTTAGACATCTGTCTCGGACAGTTATTATAATTTTGCGCGATTATAGCAGGATTTATATTTTTAAATCTTCATTGATTTTGCATCTGCCGGAGTATCCAATGTTGCCGTTTGAGTAAATAACGGGATGGCTGGACTGTCCGCAGCAGCATTGGATTGGGCAAGGTTGCCGCCAATAATGCCGCCTGAGAGTGGCTGATTTGGCTTGCGTGTACGCCAAAATAACGTTGGCTCGCAGCCTCTATGCCGAATAGATGGTCGCCGAACTCGGCGATATTCAGGTAAACCGCCAATATTCGATCCTTGCTCCACAGCAATTCGATCAAGGTCGTAAACCAGACTTCCAGCCCCTTGCGGACAAAGCTTTTTGACGGTGTTAAAAATAAATTTTTGGCCACCTGCTGAGAAATGGTGCTCGCGCCCCTAAGTCGTCCGCCGTCCATGTACACATCAATGGATGACTGTATGGCATGCAAATCGAACCCGGAGTGTTGGAAAAACCGTTGGTCTTCGGCGGCAATAACGGCCGAAGCGGCATAGGGCGATATTTTTTTTGCGCCAACCCATGAGTAGCTAATAACCCTGAACGAGCCGTTATCGATTAAGTCCTCAACATGCCGATACACCATAAACGCCGACGTCGGCACGGGCAACCAGCGCAATAATACGCACAAGCCGACCGATGAGGCTAAAAAGGTGATCAGCACATAAAGCGCAGTTTTACGCAGTATTCTCTTAATGGAAAATGAGCGGCTGTTGTTGGAGGTGCGGTATTGTCTTGCCAAGGTGCAAAGATGATTAATGGTGGGAGTTAGCTTTTGTTTTGGTTAGGGATCTACAACGCATTTGTATCTATGATAAAGCCTTTGGATAGGCCTGAATAGCTTTAGTAAATTTCTGTTCATGCAATTGGAATTCAACTGGCACGGTTATACTATAAACACCTAGTACGAAATATTGATCCAAACGCATGAATCATCGATACCCGCTCATCGCTCTTTTGTTGCTCATTACCCAAAGCGGCTGTATGCCGATGATTTATCTGCCCGGCGCCAATAATAATGCGGCGCATCTTGGCGAGAACATTTTCCTCGCCGAAGATGGCGCAAGTTTGCCATTACGCCATTGGCTGCCTAAGGCCGAACCGCATGCGGTCATTATCGCGCTGCACGGTTTTAACGATTACAGTCGTTTTTTTGATTCGCCGGGGGAGTATTTCAGCAAACAGGGTATTGCCTGTTTCGCCTATGATCAACGCGGTTTTGGCGCGGCTCCGCAACGCGGCTTATGGGCGGGGGGTGAGGCATATACCAAAGATTTGCAGGATTTGGTGCGACTGGTCAAACAACGTTATCCAAAACGTCCGGTTTATCTGCTCGGCGAAAGCATGGGCGGTGCAGTTGTCATCACGGCCATGAGTCAAACGGAGATGCCGGAAGTCACAGGCGCTATACTCGTCGCCCCGGCGCTATGGGCGAGATCAACCATGCCTTGGTATCAAACCAGTTTGCTGTGGACGCTGGCGCATACCGTGCCTTGGCTGACTTTGACCGGGCAGGGTGTACATGTCGTGGCATCGGATAATATCGACATGCTCC
>JBCKWP010000033.1:0-16922 GCA_038922455.1 Methylobacter sp.
GCTACTTATTTTTACTTCGCTTTTCGCACCGGCTGTACTTTTGCTTGTTGGCGCAATCCCAGCGATATTTTTGGGGTTCGTTATTTTATGATGAAGAAAAATGAGGACTTCTCAAGCGTAGAAACCGCCTTCAAGAAATCCAAGGCTACTTGTCTGGCTTGTTCTAATAGGGCTCGTATTGACCTCGTTATATTGGGGTATTGGTGGTTTTTCTTGCATCGACAGATTAGCCAGCATATTAGACGACAAGGCTTATGCGTCTTGCCTGAAGGCTCACGACCAATACCTGAGCGGCCTTAGCTTTGAGGATCGTATGCATTATGATTATATATATCCTGAGCCGAAAGCATGTGTCCCAGAGCATGAAGTCGCTGCACAAGCATTAGAAGCCGCTGAAAAAGCAGAGGCTGATGCGTGGACTGGTTCGCTAGCAGGGAAACTAAATATGCCACGCATGTGCGCGGATTATCCAAGAGGTGGCGGCTTTGTGTTTTATGCAGCTATTATCGCATGCTTGTTCTGGATTTTTGTGCGGGAGCTATTTATTAATCCATTGGAATTCAAACGGAGAATGGAACGGGGAATAGAACAGAGAATAGAATGGGGCAGAAAATGGGTTTCAGTTAAAGGAATATTTTTATCAAAGCTGAAGTCAGCAGGGGCAGAAATTAACATAATTAAAGGCGAAAAGCTGAAGCAATACTCGGTAGCGGATGAATTGTTAAAATGGGCAAAACTCAAAGAAGACGGACATATTACCGAAGAGGAGTTTAACGAGGCAAGAACAAAGCTACTGAATAGGAAATAGATGTTTACCGGAAACAATATGAAATAAGAGCGACCACTTCCGCATATTGGCACAGTAAATCGCAGCTTCAGTCTGTACTACCCAGCATTTTTAATATTTCTTCGCGTATTTGTTCCTGCCTGACCGGGTCTGTGATCGGCTGTGATTGGTTGTCTGTAATGTAAAACATGTCTTCAGCCCGGCTGCCGATGGTGGTTATTTTTGCGCTGTGCAAATGGATGTCTTTTTGTACGAATGCGCGGCCTATTTTCGATAAAAGTCCGGCATGATCTGTGGTGATAAGTTCAATGATCGTGTGCCTGTTCAAAGGGTCGGCATGGAATTGAATGCGAGTAGGGATAGGGAAATGTTTGGATTGCCTTGATTGACGATGAATGTTTTTGTGTTTTTTTACTTCACGGTGCAGCAGGTTATTGCGAAGGGTGTTACAAATATGCACTTCTCTGAACAGTTCATTGATGGGATCTCCTGACTGTTCCAGAACCAGAAAACTGTTGAGCACGTAGTCATCGGTTGTGGTCATGATTCTGGCATCCAGGATGGTAAGCCCCAGTTGGTCGAGGGTGGCGGTGCTCAGTGAAAAAAATAGCCTCCTCATTTCTAGCGTAGACAAAAACTTCCGCGCTGCCGCGTTGGGTTTGCGGGCGTAGCAGAACCAAGGGCAGTTCGTCTTCTTTGGATGAGGCGATGGCAATGGTATGCCAGGCTATTTCATCAGCCGAATATCTTAAAAAATAATCGTCTTCGGCATGTTGCCAGGAGCTGAGGATGGTCGGTTCGGATATGCCGAGTTTAATCAGTTCGTCTTTGGCTTCTTTTTTATTTTCGAGTAGGCGGTCTGTCAGTGTTATGGGGTTTTGCAAGCCTCTGTGCAAAGTGGTGTGTGTTGCTGAATAAAGCTCTTTTAGCAGGGCGTCTTTCCATCCGTTCCACAGTTCAGGGTTGGTGGCGCGAATATCAGCCACGGTCAGCAAATATAGATAATTCAGATATTCGATGCTGCCTACGGTTTGCGCGAATTGATGGATGACGTCCGGGTCGCCGATGTCTTTTCGCTGTGCGGTCATCGACATGACTAGATGATTGCGCACCAGCCAGCAGATCAGGTTGGTGTCATGCGAAGAAAGCTCGTGCTGGACGCAGAACTCTCTGGCGAGTTCTGCGCCGAGGGCGGAATGGTCGCCACTCATGCCTTTGGCTATGTCATGAAATAGTCCTGCGAGATACAGTACTTCCGGTTTTGAAATCATCAGAAAAATATCATTGCAGAACGGTAGTTCGTCAGAATGCTTTTCCAAAGCGAAGCGGCGTAAGTTACGGATAACAAAAAGGGTGTGTTCGTCCACCGTGTAGATATGGAACAAGTCATACTGCATACGGGCGACAATATTGGCAAAACAAGGAATGTAGGCGGCCAGAACGCCGTAGCGATTCATGCGCCTTAATTGATCGGTAATGCCTCGCGGTTGGCGAAATACTTCTATAAAAAGCCGGTTTGCGGCTTTGTTGCGGCGAAAATCGTCATCGATTAAATGTAGGTTTTTACGAATGAGGCGTATGGTCGTTGCTCTGACGCCTTTGATCGATGAGTTTTGCTCCAAAACCAAAAATAGCTCTAGCAGGGCTAACGGGTGTCGCTCGAACAGGGTGTCGTTAGTCGCTTCAAGGTAGCCGTTGATGACCACGAATTTGTCGTTAAGCGGGATGGTTTTATAAACAACTTCCCCGGAAATGAAACGTTCATTGAATAGCTGCAACAGCATTTCATTGAGGCGCTCAAGTCCCAGTACTGTTTTGAAATAAAACTGCATGAACTGTTCGACGTCCTGATTGTATTCCTGATGCTCGGTGCTGAAGCCGAATTGGCTGGCAAGATCCCGCTGATAATCGAAAATCAGCCGGTCTTCGCAGCGGTTGGTTAACAGGTGCAACGCGTAACGAATCCGCCAGAGCACTTCAAGGGCGGCGACTAGCTCTAAATATTCAGACTCGGGCATGAAGTCGTATTGAATTAATTCCTTGAGTGTTGATGAATTGTAATGGCGCTTAAACACCCAGGCGATGACTTGTCGGTCGCGCAATCCACCGGGCCCTTCTTTGATGTTGGGTTCAAGGTTGTAGGCGGTGTCGTGATATTTGGCATAACGTAGCCGCTGCTCTTCCATTTTGGCGGTAAAAAACTGGTCTGACGGCCAGATTTTATCTGAAGTGGTTTGCTGTTTTAGCGTTTTGTGCAGTTTGCTATTACCGGTAATCAGCCGGATTTCCATTAGGCTGGTGATGATAGTCTGGTCGGCTATTGCCGCTTCGATGCATTGATTGATGGTGCGGACGCTTTGCCCTAGTTTTAAGCCGATGTCCCAAAGAAAGGTAAAGAAGTTCGATAATGCATCCTGATAAGCGCTGGTGTCTTCCGAATCCAGCAGGACGACCAGATCAATGTCGGAATAGGGGAACAGCTCTCTTCTGCCGTAACCGCCGACGGCACACAGCGAAAGTTGATCTGCGTACTCGCCGAGCTTATGCTGCCAGCAGCAGAGTAGGATTTCATCAATGAAATCGGATCTATTTTTAAGTAATTTGGAGACCGAATTGTGAGGATTAAATTTTTGCCGCAGCTCGTCGTCTTTTTGCTTTAGCAATTGTTTAAATTGTTGCAGGCTGTCCTTTTCGGCAAAAATCGCGACATTAATGTTTTTGTTCAAGGTGGTCACCTTTCTTCTTGGCGCAACGTCAGGATTTCATAGCCGTTTTGGGTTACCAGGATGGTGTGTTCCCATTGTGCGGACAGGCTTCGATCTTTGGTCACCGCCGTCCAGCCATCGGCCAGTACTTTCATATGGCGTTTGCCGAGATTGATCATCGGTTCAATGGTTAAGATCATGCCCGCCTCAAGGACATCGCCGTCGCCGGGCTTGCCATAATGCAGTACTTGCGGCTCTTCATGAAAACCTTTGCCTATGCCGTGTCCGCAAAATTCCCTGACTACGGAGTAACGGTTGGATTCTGCATATTTTTGTATCGCGTGGCCAATATCACCTAAGGTAGCGCCCTGCTTGACCTGTTGAATGCCTAAAAACATAGCCTCCTGGGTTATTTTAATCAGGCGTTTGGCATGCGGGCTCACTTCGCCGACGCAGAACATTTTGCTGGTGTCGCCGTGGTAGTCATCTTTAATAACGGTAATGTCAATATTGACGATGTCGCCCGATTTAAGTTTTTTCTCGCCGGGAATGCCGTGACAAATCTGTTGGTTAACTGAGGTGCAAATCGACTTTGGAAAGCCGCGATAATTGAGCGGCGCAGGGATGGCTTTTTGAATGTCAACGATATAATCGTGGCAAATCTGATTGAGCTCATCTGTGGTAACGCCGGGAACAACGTAAGGCTCAATGATTTCTAAGACTTCGGCTGCCAGCTTTCCGGCAATACGCATTTTTTCGATTTCAGTTTCGGTTTTAATAATTATGGTCATGGAGCAGGTAGAGGATTAGAGGGTAAAGGCGCAAATGACACGCTTTTAGCTCGTGTCTTTCGCCCGTGTAGTGCGGCTATTTTAACAGGGTTCAACTTGTTGTGAATGGGTAATTATGGTATAAAGGCGAGTTCGTTTTGAACTAATACTCACACCTTATCGTCACGTTTGGAAGGGTGCCGATGCAATCAGATTATTAAATTAATGATTGTAGCTGGTTTCCAGGCGGGATAGGTGGAGGCGTAACCCAACTCGGAATAAATGTTCCGAATTTTTATCTCTAGGAGAATACATGTCAGCAGTATCTATGCGTCAAATGCTTGAAGCGGGTGTCCATTTTGGCCATCAAACTCGTTATTGGAACCCGAAAATGGCTACGTACCTGTTCGGTTCACGTAACAAAATCCATATTATCGATTTGGAAAAAACGCTGCCAATGTTTAATGACGCAATGAATTATCTGGGTCAGATGTCGGCAAACAAAGGCACGGTTCTGTTTGTGGGCACCAAAAAAGCAGCAAGAAAAGTAGTCGCTGAACAAGCGGCACTTTGCGGCATGCCTTATGTCAACCATCGTTGGTTAGGCGGCATGCTGACAAATTTCAAAACCATCAAGAAATCAATCAATCGTCTTAAAGAATTGGAAGCAATGAAAGCTGACGGTACGCTTTATCAGCGTTTTGCTAAGAAAGAAGCCTTAGGTATGGAACGCGAACTTGAAAAGCTGGAGCGTAGCCTGGGTGGAATTAAAGACATGAAAGGCGTTCCTGATGTGATTTTCATATTGGATGTCGGTTATGAAAAGAATGCGATCAGTGAAGCTAAGAAATTAGGCATTCCGGTTGTCGGCATTGTGGATTCCAATAATTCACCGGAACAAGTCGATTACATTATTCCTGGCAATGATGACTCAATTCGTGCAATTAAGCTCTACTGTGAAAGCGTTGCTGCGGCAGTCATGGAAGCTAAAGCAGCAGGTTTGGGCTTGTCGGCAAAGGCTGATGATTTTGTTGAAGAGGCCGCGCAATAAGTACGTCTTATTTTAGCAGGCGTTTCCAGAGCGCCTAAAGTTAGGCAAAAAACGCCTCCTCACGGGGGCGTTTTTACAGTGATGAATAATGAGGAAAGACAAAGAATGAGTATTACTATTAGTGCGACAATGGTTAAGGAGCTGCGTGAAAGAACGGCTTCTGGCATGATGGAGTGTAAAAGAGCCTTGGTTGAGGCCAATGGCGACATGGAATTGGCCATTGAGAATATGCGCAAATCCGGTCTGGCCAAAGCTGATAAAAAATCCGGTCGCATTGCTGCTGAAGGCATTATCGGCGTTAAAGTCAGTGATGACGGAAAATCGGTGGCGATGGCTGATATTAATTGCGAGACTGATTTTGTTGCCAAGGCGGATGATTTTGTCAATTTCGTTAATAATGTCACCGCAGCTTTGTTGATTTCCGATGTTGAAACAGAAGAACAATTGCTGGCAATGAAATTGGCTGACGGCACTGTTTTGGATGAAGTGCGTCGCGGTCTGATTGCTAAATTAGGCGAAAACATTGCGATCAGGCGTTTCCTGAAATATCAGACGGCTACCGGCGGCACCGCCTGTTATCTGCACGGCAATAAAATCGGCGTGATCATTGAATTGACTAAGGCAGATACAGAGTTAGGCAAAGACCTTGCAATGCATATTGCCGCGAGCAAGCCGACGTGTGTTTCCGATGAGCAAGTGCCAGCAGAACTGATTGAGAAAGAGAAGGAAATTTTCTCGGCTCAAGCGGCAGAAAGCGGAAAACCGGCGGAAATTATTGAGAAAATGGTTGCTGGCCGTATCAGCAAATTCTTGGCGGAAATCACCTTGGAAGGACAAGCTTTTATTAAGGATGATAAAGTCACGGTCGGCAAGTTGCTGGCATCAAAAGGTAACAGCGTTGTTCATTTTGCCCGCTTTGAAGTGGGTGAAGGGATTGAAAAGAAAGAAGAAAACTTTGCCGAAGAGGTTATGGCGCAAATTAGAGGCAGTTAATTTAGGCGAAAGGTTCAGGGCAAAAAAACCTTGAGATTTTCGTCTAGCCCCTTTACTCATCAACAATAAATACTAGCCCCCCGATAATTAAAATGACCAAATTGATTTGCCAGAGAATTTTACTTAAGTTAAGCGGTGAAGCTTTAATGAGTGAGACAGGTGGTAGTATTGATGCAGATATTGTTAAGCGTCTTGCAACTGAAATCAAAGAGTTGTGCGATGCGGGGCTTCAGGTTGGCTTGGTTATCGGTGGCGGTAACATATTGCGCGGATCTGAAAGAGCTTCGAAAGGCTTGGATAGGGTCACCAGCGATCAGATGGGCATGCTGGCAACGGTAATCAACGCCCTGGCCATGCAGGATGCGCTGGAAGCATGCGGGCAGCCGGTCAGGGTGATGTCGGCACTAAAAATCAATCAAGTCTGTGAAGATTATATTCGCCGTAAGGCGATCAGGCATTTGGAAAAAGGCCGGGTGGTTATTTTTGCAGCGGGAACCGGAAATCCCTTTTTCACCACCGATTCGGCAGCCAGTCTCAGGGCTATTGAAATTAATGCCCAGTTGATGATTAAGGCGACTAAAGTCAAAGGCGTTTATTCTGCCGATCCCCAAAAAGACCCGGACGCAATATTTTATCCGCGATTAACGTATGATGAGGCGCTGGATCAGCGTCTCAATGTGATGGACACCACGGCGCTGGTATTATGCCGGGACAATAACGTGCCGATGCGGGTGATGAACATCTTTGAGCCAGGTGCAGTCATGAGATTAATGATGGGAGAGGAGATAGGATCTCTTATTCAACGAGGAACAGATAATGATTAGTGATATTCAACAGGACGCTTCAACTCGGATGAGCAAAAGCATTGACGCCTTAAAGCATGAATTCTCAAAAATAAGAACGGGCAGAGCTCATCCCAGCTTATTAGAACAAATTAACGTTTCATACTACGGCACCGAATCTTCTTTATCCCAGGTTGCCAATATTGCGGTCGAAGACGCGCGTACGTTGACGATCACACCTTGGGAAAAGGGTATGGTACAGGCGATTGAAAAAGCCATTATGAAATCAGACCTGGGTTTAAATCCCTCGACCAACGGCATGGTCATTCGCATTCCGTTGCCGCCATTGACCGAAGAGCGTCGACGTAATTTGGTAAAAGTCGTCAAGAATGAAGCGGAGAATGGCCGTGTTTCGGTCAGGAATATTCGTCGCGATGCAAATTCGGCGATAAAAGAGACCTTAAAGGAGAAAATGATTTCCGAAGACGAGGCGCGTGCGGCTGAAGAAAAAATTCAAAAATTAACCGATCAGTCTGTAAAAGACATTGAGAAATTGCTGGAAGCAAAAGAAGCCGATTTACTGTCGATGTAATCGGGATTCAAGCAATGTCTACGGATGACGGTAACAGTTTGGAATCGGCAAACCCGCGCCATATTGCCATTATCATGGATGGTAATGGTCGTTGGGCGCAGCTTAGATTTATGCCGCGCGCCATCGGTCATCAGGCCGGCGTTAAAGCGGTTCGAAAAATTGTAGAGTACTGCGCTAAGCAGCAGGTTGAAGTCTTGAGCTTATTTGCTTTTAGCAGTGAAAACTGGCGTCGCCCGGAACAAGAGGTGTCATTGTTGATGGGCTTGTTTATGGCAACGCTGCAAAGAGAAATCAACAAACTGGATCGTAATAATATCCGCTTGCGATTTATCGGCGATAGAGCTGCATTCTCTGAAAAGCTACAGGCGAAAATGGCCGAAGGGGAAGCGCAAACCCAAAATAATACCGCCTTAACGCTGGTTATTGCGGCAAATTATGGGGGGCGCTGGGATATGTGTCAGGCGTTCCAGGCAGTGGCGGAAAAAATGGCTGCCGGTGAATTGGAAAATCAGGACATTAACGAGCAGTTGATTAACCAGCATTTATCAACTGCGGATCTGCCCGAACCCGACTTGTTTATTAGAACCGGTGGCGAACAGCGCGTCAGCAATTTTCTGTTATGGCAACTAGCTTATACAGAGTTGTATTTTACACCGACGCTTTGGCCGGATTTCGACCCGGACTCACTTGCAGAGGCTATCAAGAGCTTTAAAAGCCGACAAAGACGCTTTGGTCATACCGGAGAGCAGATGCTTGATAGATCGATTGCTTTAAAATAACTTACCGTTTTTTACTGAAAAACTGATACTTACTTTCAACTTAAATATAATAATAATCAAAATGTTACTACAGCGAATTATTACCGCATTAATTTTGGTTCCACTGGTTGTGCTGGCCGTTTTTCAGCTGCCTTTGGCGTATTTTTCATTGCTTGTTGGGCTGATCACGCTTTTAGCGGCATGGGAGTGGACTAGTCTTGTCGGTATTAATTCGTTGTTAAAACGCGGCTTATTTTTGTGTGCGTTGATTCTGCCTATGTTGTGGCTGCATTTCTGGACGCAATTTTTGGAGCTAGCCGCACAGGTACTGGATTGGCCCGATATCAGGGATTATTCAGGTGCTCTGGAATGGCTGGTTATAGCGCCGGTATTATTCTGGATATTGTCCATGATGTTAATCAGGAACACTCCTGCGGGCGTTTTAAAGTTGGAAATGAGAACCCGCTATAAGGCCTTGATCGGTTGGCTGGTGCTGATGGCGATGTGGCTGTTTTTGACTCGGTTAAGAGCTTTTCATGGCGAGGAACTGACCTTATATTTCTTGATTTTGATTTGGGCGGCCGATATTGCCGCTTATTTTACCGGAAAGAAGTTTGGCAAAACCAAGCTGTCGCCAGAAATCAGCCCAGGCAAGACGGTTCAGGGTATGTACGGTGCTTTAATAGCCGGAGCCGTTTGGGCTATGATTTTTATCGGCTATCAGGGCTATCTTAATGGTTTCGTTTGGATGCGGGTGGCTGATTTTGTATTGTTGTCGGTATTGACCGTGTTGATTTCTATTTATGGCGACTTGTTTTTTAGTGTGGTTAAACGCCAGTGCGGCGCAAAAGACACAGGATCAATACTGCCGGGTCACGGCGGTATTCTGGATAGGATAGATAGCTTAATCGCAGCGACCCCCTTTTTCTATGCCGGTATAGTAGTGATCGGGCTTATGTCATGAAAGGCATTTGCATACTCGGAGCGACCGGCTCGATCGGCGTCAGCACCTTAGATGTGGTGGCCAGGCATTCCAGTTTATATAAGGTTATCGCGTTAACCGCCAATACCAATATTGACGCCCTCTATGAACAATGTCTGGAACACCATCCAGAGGTCGTCGTCGTCGTGGATGAGCAAAAGGCTCGAATCTTTGCAGAAAAACTTAAAAACACCTCAATCGCAGATATAAAAGTGCTGTCAGGCGCCAAAGCGCTGGAGCATGTTGCAACACTGGACAATGTCGATTCGGTCATGGCGGCCATCGTAGGCGCGGCGGGTTTGTTGTCGAGTCTGGCAGCGGCAAAGGCGGGTAAAACCGTATTGCTGGCCAATAAAGAAGCCCTGGTAATGTCAGGTTCGATTTTTATGCAGGCCGTTAGCGATTCAGGAGCGCAATTGCTGCCGATCGACAGTGAGCATAACGCGATATTCCAGTGCATGCCAGCGGGCTATAAATCCGGGATGCAAGCGAAACAAGTCCGGCGTATTTTGTTGACGGCTTCCGGTGGCCCTTTCCGAACAATGCCTGTCGAGCAGTTGACCGACGTGACGCCTGCCCAAGCGGTGGCTCACCCAAACTGGGATATGGGCAGAAAAATTTCCGTGGATTCGGCAACCATGATGAATAAAGGCCTGGAGATGATCGAGGCGTGTATTTTGTTCGACATGAAGCCGAACCAGATCCAGGTGGTCATTCATCCGCAGAGCATTATTCATTCGATGGTGGATTATGTGGACGGCACGGTTTTAGCGCAAATGGGCAATCCCGATATGCGCATACCGATTGCCTATGCAATGGCTTGGCCGGAGCGGTTCGATTCGGGCGTTGAACCGCTGAATATTTTCGATGTCGGGCGCATGGATTTTGAAGAAGCGAGTCTGGAACGGTTTCCCTGTTTGCGCTTGGCTTATCAGGCGATTGATGCAGGCGGCATCATGCCGACCGTGTTGAATGCGGCCAATGAAATTGCTGTAGAGGCCTTTTTAAATGAACAGGTTCGGTTTACTGACATTCCGGTTATTATCGAACGCTGCATGGAAAAATTCGAGGCCAAGGCCGCCGATACCCTGGAGATTATTTTGGCTGCGGATCAACAGGCCAGAGTAGTGTCCACACAGATTATTAAAGAGCTTAATACTTGATGGATTTACTGCATACGCTGTTTTATTTCCTGGTCGCTATCAGCGTTCTAGTTTCATTTCATGAATTCGGACACTTTTGGGTTGCCCGTCTTGCCGGGGTAAAGGTACTTCGTTTTTCTGTTGGTTTCGGCAAGGTTTTGTGCGCGTACCAGAAAAATCCTGAGTCGACAGAGTATGTCATATCGGCAATCCCGTTGGGCGGCTATGTCAAAATGGTCGATGAGCGGGAAGGCGAAGTCAGTGAAGCCGACTTGCCGTTTGCATTTAACCGCCAATCTTTATTTGCCAGAACGGCAATCGTAGCCGCAGGTCCCGTGTTTAACTTGATTCTCGCCGTTGCCTTGTTTTGGAGTGTGCTGGTTATCGGCGAGACCGGCATAAAGCCAATACTCGGCGCGGTAGAGCAGGGCACTTTAGCCGCCGCCGCAGGCTTCGTCGAGGGCGATCAGATTGTCTCGGTCAACGGCAAAGTAACGCCAACCTGGACTGAGGCCATGACTGTATTGGTATCCTCGGCGCTTGATGGCGAACACAGCATCAAGGTTGAGGTAAAAGATTTTGATGATCGGCAAGTAGTCAAGACACTTGTTCTTACCGATAAAGACAGCGAAACCCCCGATGTGCTGTATCAACGCTTAGGCTTCAAGCCCTGGTCTCCACAATTGCAGCCCATCATCGGAAAAGTGCTGCCCGATAGCGCCGCTCTCGCTGCTGGTTTGCAGAAAAATGACCTGATCGTCAGCGCCTACGACACCTCTATCAATGACTGGATGCAATGGGTAAATATTGTCAAAAGCCATCCCGGCGTCGCCATAAATCTGGTAATTGAACGCGATGGCGTACGCTTACCCGTCACCATTATGCCAAAAAGCGTAAAAGTCGGCGAGAACACCGAGGGTAAAGTCGGGGCATCGGTTTATATACCTGAAGAGCTGATGAAGTCGGTCAGTGTTGAATATTCGTTGTCGCCACTGGCAGCGGTGCCTGTTGCACTGGAAACCACTTATTATTATTCAGTCACCAGCTTAAAAATGATGGCGAAGATGCTGATCGGCAAGGCTTCTGTTGAAAACTTAAGCGGGCCTATCAGTATTGCCCAATATGCGGGACAGTCCGCTACCATGGGTTTGACGCCGTTTCTAAAATATATGGCATTGATCAGCGTCAGTTTAGGCATATTAAATTTATTGCCGATACCGGTGTTGGATGGCGGACATTTACTGTTTTTTGCGATAGAAGGCATTAAAGGCAGCCCGGTTTCAGAAAGGGCGCAAATCTTCTTTCAACAAATCGGCATTACGTTACTCGTGTCATTAATGGCATTGGCACTATTTTTGGATATTGAACGGTTATTTCAATAATTCAGGATAGAGTAGAGACGACCGGTTGGTTGATCCCTTGTTTTAAATGTCATGTATTGCCTAGGGCGACCGCCGGATCGCCGCTACGGTAGGTTGATTGATGATCACCTCTATAAACTAACACAGGAATACGATGAAAAAAGTTATCAAGATTGCCGCGTTATCATTGCTAGGGCTGACTTTTTCTGTAGCTCACGCAGATGAAGATACTATCAGACAAGCGCTGGCTAAATCCATGCCATCAGTTAAAGTGGAGTCGGTTAAACCCTCTGAAATCAGCGGTCTCTATGAGGTTACCGTGGGCGGCAATATCATTTATGTTTCCGGCGATGGTAAGTATTTACTTCAAGGCCACTTAGTCGATGTGGCAGCGCGTACCGACTTAACCGAAGAAAAATTGAGCGGTGCCCGCAAACAGGCTCTCGAAAAACTCGGTGTCGATAAAATGATGGTGTTCAAACCGAAAACAAACAAATATACGGTCAGCATCTTTACCGATATAGACTGCGGATATTGCCGTAAATTGCATTCGGAAATCGATCAATACATGGCTGAAGGCATTATTATCCAGTATTTGTTTTTCCCCAGAGCCGGTAAAGGTTCCGATTCATATCACAAAGCCGTATCGGTCTGGTGTGCCGATGACCGTAAAGTGGCTTTGACAGCTGCGAAAAAA
Source organism: Methylobacter sp. (assembly GCA_038922455.1). Classification (GTDB taxonomy): domain Bacteria; phylum Pseudomonadota; class Gammaproteobacteria; order Methylococcales; family Methylomonadaceae; genus Methylobacter_A. Next base: position 12,621 of record JBCKWP010000033.1, read on the forward strand.
GGCGATACGCCCCCCGCTAAAACGTGTGCCAACCCGGTAGATGAGCACATGCAATTGGCTGAGGCTTTTGAAGTAAAAGGAACACCGATGATCGTCACCGAAAAAGGTAATATCCTTCCAGGCTACCTGCCTGCAAAACAGCTGGCTGAAGCGCTGGCAGATGAGAAAGGCCAAAAATAAGCGGTTCTCAGCCGTTAGAAAATAGCACTTGGCACACCGCTACGCACTGCTCCTGCAAAACGAGAACGCCTACGGCAGTCGGCTCAAGGAGTGGATGCAGCGAATCCACAGCATCGCCCTCATTACCTTGCTAATATCTCGGTTGGCGGCGTCTGATTTATCGTTCTCATAGCTTATTGTCTCCCCGCGCTGTCATGCTCGCCACATTGGGTATGAATGGTGTTCAACAATAACGATGACATAGCCTAAAGCCCAATATAATAAGCATTGTTTATACTGTCATAATATTGTAATATAAGGCGGTTACCCATTATTTCTTTAATGGCTGGCGCACTACTTTACCTGTTCTGCTCTCTCTCTCTCTCTCTCTCTCTCTCTCGGGATTATCTATCCGAGTTTATTTACCTAGCTGAGCTTGTCGCAGTAAAGAAGTGTGGTCTGTAATGGCTATAACGGCTCATTCCCTAGCTTTTCCTCGGCACTAAACCGTTATTGTTGATTAATGCTTTCTTTTGATATGCTCGTGATCTTGCACACTGCTGATCATACAAGCACTACTACTTAACTAAACCTTGTAGTTGGAAAATCAGTTAGTTCTATAGCAACCATTAGTGCCTATAGCGCCATACGCTGTGTCCTAGCTCCTCACCTGTTTGAAATGTAGGCTTTCATTATCTCATTCTGATTTATGTGGTGGCTGCTATTAGTGATAACCATGAAATTAACCACTGATTGAATTGAAAAAATTTATATATTCTGGAGTAACAAGAAAAAGATGAACAAATATTTATTATTTACACCTGGCCCGGTCAATGTGGCTGAAAATGTGCGTGCAGCTATTTGTAAAGAAGATATTTGTCATCGAGAGCTCGACTTCGACCGGTTGCTACTTAGCATCGAAAATAAGCTGTTAAAACTGTTTCAAATAAAGAATATAACGGATTATCGAGCTGTCGTTATTACCGGTTCCGGTACAGCTGCGAATGAATCCATTTTGTCTTCTGTTGTAGGTGATAAAAATATTCTTATTTTGTCCAATGGTGAATTTGGTGAGCGTTTGTACAATATTTCCAGCGTACATAATAGGAATACACATCTGCTGAAATTTGCATGGGGAGAGAGCTTTGATTTAGAAAAAATCGAAACGTATCTAAAACACCATGATATTGATGTGGTAGCCATGGCTCATCACGAAACCAGTTCGGGTATGTTGAACCCATTAGAAGAAATCGGTGCATTATGTAAAGCCTACAGTGCTCTGTTTGTAGTGGACTGTGTAAGCAGCGCCGGCGCTGAAGTGATTGATATGGAAAAATGCCACATTGCTTTTTGTTCAAGCTCTAGCTCGAAGGCAATAGGCTCATACTCGGGGTTATCATTTGTGATGGGTAGAACTGATGAGTTTGAAAAATTAAAAGATATTCCTGTTAAATTGGTTTATCTAAACTTATATAACTTTTACTATTTTATTAAAAATCACTCACAAACACCCAATACACCCACAGTGCATTTATTTTTTGCGCTGGAGCAAGCACTAAAAAATATTCTTAATGAAGGTGTTGCTAATAGATTTGCTAGTCTCCAGCGCAAAGCAAAACGTTTAAGACAGGGAATGCGAGATTTAAATCTTAATTTTTTGCTTGATCAAAAGAAAATGAGCTCAATTTTGACGACAGTTTATGTACCATCATATATAAACGTGAGTAATTTGCGCGAACGCTTGCGCGAGCAGTCAATTATTATCTATGAAGGTAAAGGCTGCTTTAAAGGCAAGGTATTTCAGGTGGGTAACATTGGCGAATTATCTGATAAAGATATTCAGTTTTTTCTTGATACGTTGAAAGACGTTTTAATCAGCTATAACCCGCTTAAGAAAAGTGCTCTAATTTCAGTTAAAAGGCTTATCTATAGTGTAGCGCCTGAATTGGTCGTGGTTAATGCCAATCCTGGATTGGCAGCGGCTAATATTACTCCTGAATTGATCGCGGTTTAACTGATTATGAATGTAAAACTGACGCGCTTGTGGGCAACAAAAAATAAAGATGACGAATGGTGGTCTTCATTTGTCACATCACCTTTAGCTATCGCAATTAATTATTTAGTAGTCGATTTTAAATGGCTAACACCCAATAAAATCACCCTTATTTCTTTTCTTACAGCGATTGTTTCTGTTCTGTATATTATTGCTGGTGGCATTCAGAACTTTATTATTGCGGCAGTTCTCATTCATTTGAGCCATGCTTTTGATTGCATGGATGGACAGATGGCGCGATATCGAAAAACCACCTCATTGTCAGGTAGTTATTACGACAAGTTAACCGATCAAATTCAGGTGATACTCTGGTTTGGTGCAATAGCCTATGCAGCTTATAACCAATCTCATAATGTTCTACCGGTATTCCTGGCTTTTATCGGCGTCGCCTTTTACTCTCTTCGAGGCTATACAAAGTATGTGGTGATTTACACCGAAATGTCGCGCGACAGTCAATACCTTGAAAAGCTTTCCAAAAAAGAATCGGCAGCAAAAAAAGAAGATACTGCGGGTCTGGGATTTAGTTTTTTGACAAATCTGAAATGGTTTATAGCTGAGCAGCGAAAAATACTTTCATTTGATGAAGGGGCTTTCATTTTCATGTTGTCCTTCGCCCTGGTGTTTGATGTGATTACACCGATGCTTTGGGTGTTTGCAATAAGTCAGCTTTATTTAGGGCTTAGTCGAAGTTGGCAAAGGGCTGTTCAAATTGAGAATAATCAGAAAATCATAATAGATAAATAAGGGTTGAATTTTAATGTGGATGCCGTCACTAAAATCATTGGTGACAAGTGTGATTGAGTATCATGAGGATAGTAAAATGAAAGCAATAATTTTAGCCGCGGGTGTGGGCTCAAGAATCAGACCATTAACAGATCACTGCCCTAAAAGCCTGTTGATGATCAATGGCAAAACCATTCTTGAAATGATGATATCGCATATTCAGGCGTGTGGAATTAATGAAGTAGTCTTTGTACTAGGCTACTTACAGGATCAGATAAAAGATTATGTGAAAGCACAATTTCCTGGCTTGGTTGCCCATTATGTAACTAATGAAAAATATGCAGTGACCAATACCGGTTATTCTTTAATGTTGACCAAAGACTTTGTTCAGGATTCAACCTTTATTAAATTTGATGCTGATGTTGTATTTGATATAAACATACTGAAAAATCTAATCGCTTCTGACTATGCCAACTGTTTATGTATTGACAAAAATATCAATCTTGATGCAGAAGAGATAAAAGTCATTATTAAAGATGATAATAGAGTGGTTAAAGCCAGTAAAACAGTTAATCCTGAAGATGCGATGGGTGAATCAATCGGTATTGAAAAGATCAGCGGTGAAACAGCGCGTGCTTTATTTAATGAATTGGAACTGATGATGAAAGATGAGCAATACCATCAGGAATATTATGAAGCAGCCTATGAAAGACTCATTGAAAAAGGTGTGCCTTTTCATGCATTAGATATTTCAGGATTAAAATGGACAGAAATTGATACCAAGGAAGACTTCCGCACGGCAGAATCGCTTCTAATCAATTCTGCCGAAAATCTGAAGTGAGTAATCTTTCAGGGCCATAGGATGTGCCGAACAAAGGGAAGTGCATCAATCGCGAATGATGTGCCTCGTATCCTCGACACCTTAATATCCGGTGCGGCGTGGAAATGGGTTGCAGCATTCCCTTAGGCCGGTAAAGCAACTCCAATGCTTGCCTAGGGCTAAGAACCTGTTTATCTTTCATTTACCTATTTTTCCAAATAGGATTGGGTTAAAAAAACAGCTTGCAGAGATTATTTATCCATTTATTTACGCTTAATATTATTTTTCACGTCATTTTAGTTTTTTGGAGCGCACGCCTCCAGCCCCCAGTCTTTCTGTGGGCTGGCTTTATTGCGTAGCATCAAAAGAGGATAGCTACAATCTTTTCAGTAGTAACACCAGGAATGCCAATACCACCCTTTGCAAGCTGGTATTAATTAAACCTTCACAGTTTTTCCATAGGCGGCGGCATTTTTCCAACCAGGCGAAACTGCGTTCAACGACCCAACGTTTGGGTATTACAGCGAAAGTGTGCAATTCGTTGCGT
>JBCKWP010000034.1:0-16134 GCA_038922455.1 Methylobacter sp.
CTATTACAAAAATATCAGCTACTTTTTTATCGCTTTAAAGCCAATATCGGTACGGTAATAAATACCATCCCAGTGGATGCTGTCGGCTAGCGCATAGGCTTTGCTTTGGGCTTCTTTAATGTCATGACCTAAGGCGCATGCGCATAATACCCGTCCGCCAGCTGTGACGAGATCAGCGCCGACTTGCCGGGTGGCGGCATGAAACACTTTGCTGGTTTCTTGCTCATTTTCAGGCAAACCGGAAATAACCGTGCCGCTTTGATAGGCGTCAGGATAGCCACCGGCTGCTAAAACCACGCCTAATGCGGCACGCTCGTCCCAGTCGCTGTCGATTTGATCGAGATTCCCCTCTAGGGCGGCTTCGCACAGTTCCACCAAATCACTTTTTAAGCGCATCATGATCGGCTGGGTCTCAGGGTCGCCAAAGCGGCAGTTGTATTCCAATACTTTAATTGAGCCGTCGGTGGAAATCATCAATCCGGCGTACAGAAAACCGGTGTACGGCAGTCCGTCATCAGCCATGCCTTTTAAGGTCGGCTCAATCACGTCGCGCATGACCCGGCGGTGTATTTCAGGAGTGACGACGGGAGCAGGGGAATAAGCGCCCATGCCGCCGGTGTTGGGGCCTTGGTCGCCGTTATCGCGGGCTTTGTGATCCTGGGAGGTGGCCATCGGCAGGGCGTGTTTGCCGTCGGCAATCACAATAAAGCTGGCTTCCTCTCCGGTCAGAAATTCTTCGATGACGACGCGGTTGCCTGCCACGCCAAACACATTGCCCGATAGCATATCGTCAACAGCCGCGATGGCTTCTTGTTCGGTTTGGGCGACGATTACGCCTTTGCCAGCTGCCAAGCCGTCGGCCTTGACCACGATTGGTGCGCCTTGCTGCTTGATATAAGCGATGGCTTGCTGCTTATCGGTAAAGGATTGGAAGGCGGCGGTCGGGATGTGGTGGCGGATCATGAAGTCTTTGCAGAAAGTCTTGGAGCCTTCAAGTTGCGCGGCTTTTGCGCTAGGGCCAAAGCACTTGAGACCGGCTTGTTGAAACAGGTCGACGATACCTAACACCAGCGGCACTTCGGGGCCGATGATGGTCAGGTCGATGGCTTCTTTCTGGGCGAATGCCAACAGCGCGGCAATATCGGTGGCCTCGATGGCGATGTTTTCGACAGACGGTTCCAGCGCGGTTCCGGCATTGCCGGGCGCGACAAACACTTTTTCGACCTTGGGCGATTGCTGGACTTTCCAGGCGAGGGCGTGTTCACGGCCGCCGCTGCCGACGATGAGGATTTTCATGGTGATTCTCGTGTGTTTTGTAGGGGCGACTTCAGTCGCCCAGTGTGTTATAGGGCGACTGAAGTCGCCCCTACAGTAATCAATGCCTAAAATGCCGCATGCCGGTAAACACCATGGAGATATTATGTTCATCGGCGGCGGCAATAACTTCATTATCCCGCATCGAGCCGCCGGGCTGGATGACGGCGGTGATGCCGGCTGCGGCGGCGGAATCTATGCCGTCCCGGAACGGGAAAAAAGCGTCTGAAGCCATCGCCGAACCCGGAACATCCAGGCCTGCATCGGCGGCTTTGATGCCCGCGATCCTGGCTGAATAAACCCGGCTCATTTGCCCTGCACCCACGCCGATAGTCTGGCCGTTTTTGCAGTAAACAATCGCATTGGACTTGACGAATTTGGCAACTTTCCAGGCAAACAGCAAGTCCGCCAGCTCCTGTTCAGTCGGAGCGCGTTTGCTGACTATTTTGAGGTCGGATGCAGTGATTTTACCGAGGTCTTTGCCCTGAACCAGCAAGCCACCGGCAACGCGTTTGAAGTCGAGTGACGACTGGTTGACACTATTCCAAACACCGCATTCCAGCACTCGGACATTTTGCTTTTCAGCCAGCACGGATTGTGCGGCTGCGCTGATGGACGGCGCAATAATGACTTCGACGAACTGGCGCTTGACGATTTCAGCGGCGGTTGACTCGTCCAGCTCCCGGTTAAACGCGATAATGCCGCCGAACGCCGAGGTCGGGTCGGTTGCATAAGCTTTGTCGTAGGCGGCCAGCAGGCTGTCGGCCTGGGCTACGCCGCAGGGATTGGCATGTTTGACGATAACGCAGGTGGGTTTATCGTCAAATGATTTAACGCATTCCAGTGCGGCATCGGCATCGGCAATATTGTTGTAGGATAATTCCTTACCTTGCAGCTGTTTGGCGGCGGCAATCGTGCCATTAGCTGGGTTTTTTTCGCGATAGAAAGCCGCGTTCTGATGCGGGTTTTCGCCGTAACGCATGGACTGGCTATGATAAAACTGAAAGTTCAGCGTTTGGGGAAATTGCACGCCGCTAATGTTGCCAAGGTAGGTTGCTATCGCGGTGTCGTAACGGGCGGTGTGTTCAAAGCTTTTTAACGCCAGATTGAAGCGGGTTTGTTGGCAGAGTCCGTTGTTATTTTTTAGTTCGGCAATAACCGTTGCGTAATCGCTGGGATCGACGATGACCGCGACATCGGCATGGTTCTTGGCGGCGGCGCGGATCATGGTCGGGCCGCCGATGTCGATGTTTTCAATGGCTGTATCGAAATCGCAATCAGGATTGGCGACCGTCTGTTCAAACGGATATAGGTTGACCACCACCATGTCGATCGGCTTAATGCCGTTCGCGGCCATCACCGCATCATCTATGCCCCGGCGCGCCAAAATGCCGCCGTGAACTTTGGGGTGCAAAGTTTTAACCCGGCCGTCCATCATTTCCGGGAAACCGGTGTAATCGGACACTTCAGTGGTAGGGATGCCGTGTTCGGCTAGTGTTTTAGCGGTACCGCCCGTAGACAGGATTTCGATGCCCAGTTGATCCAGTTCTCGGCAAAAATCCACGATACCGGATTTGTCGGAGACGCTGATGAGTGCGCGAGTGACTTTTTTGTTCATGTAGATCTCAGAATGAAAGAGGGAGTTTGGTGGAAAAGGCGAAAATCAGCCTTGTTCGAGTATTAGATCAGGCCCTTCGACAGGCTCAGGACAGGCCGTAATGCTCCAGTTTTTTGCGCAGGGTGCTGCGGCTTAAGCCCAGCACCTTGGCCGCTTTGGTTTGGTTGTGACCTGAATGTTCCAGCGTCGCTTGCAATAAAGGCTTTTCGACTTCGCCGATGACCATCGCATGCAGGCCTACTGCATCATGACCGTTCAGGTGCAAAAAATATTGGTCTACGGTTTGTTTAACATGTGCGGATAAGGGAATGGCGGCGTTTTTTCTGCGGTCAATATTAATGATTTCAGCACTTTGTTGGGAACCGTTCATATTATGCAGCACTGTCGGTGGTTAAAAGATTAAAAGCCGAATTTATCAGCGCTATTTGTTGGGATGGACATTGCGCTTGGTTGATGTTGCTTTGGGCGTCCTGAGCTACGGTTCCAAGATGTTTAAAATACCAATCGATATGTTTTCGGGCTATTCTAACACCGCTGGCATTGCCGTAGAAGCTATATAGTTTGTCCAAATGGCTCATTAGTGTGTTTTGAATGTCTGTAACTGTAGGTTTTTCAAGGTGTTTTCCGTGCTTAATAAAGTGACTTATTTGACTAAAGAGCCATGGATTTCCTTGGGCGGCCCGACCGATCATAATGCCGTCAGCGCCGGTTGAATCCAGCACAAATCGAGCCTGTTCGGGGGTGTCGATGTCGCCATTGGCGATAACCGGGATGCTGATCGATTGCTTCACTTTTTTAACGGTTTCATGCTCGGCCTGGCCAGCAAATTTGCAGGCACGGGTTCGGCCGTGAATAGTCAAGGCGGCAATCCCCGCATTTTCGGCTATTTTGGCTATTTCGACGGCATTGCGGCTGTGTAAATCCCACCCGGTACGGATTTTTAAGGTGACCGGAATATCAACAGCGTTAACGACAGCGTCAAGTATTCGTTTCACCAACGCTTCATCTCTCAACAGCGCGGAACCTGCGGCCACTGAACACACTTTTTTGGCAGGACAACCCATATTAATATCGATGATCTGTGCGCCCCGTTGAGCGTTAAGTTTTGCCGCATCAGCCATCAGCTGAGGGTCGGTACCTAGGATTTGTACGGAGCGTATACCGGTTTCGCCGTTATGATCGGTTTTTAATAGCGTGGATTTATGCTGACGTAAAGCCGGGTTGGACGCCACCATTTCAGACACAGCCAAACCTGCGCCGAACTGCGTACACAATTCCCTGAACGGGCGGTCGCTGATACCGGCCATGGGTGCCAGAATCAGGTTATTTTCGAGTTGATAAGAACCGATTTGCATGGGGAAGGTTCAAGGTTCAAGGGGGAGCCTCTTAAACCTTGCTCCTTTAACCTAAGCTACTTATCTTGATCATCATTCCAAATTGGATTGTCGCGGTCTTCCGGTTCCAGTTTGGTTATGTCGTCAGGATATAAATGCCAGAACGATTTATCAATCGTGGCGTTGTTATAGCTGTCTTTTTTGTCATGGGTGAACGGACACCACCAGTTCTCAACGATCTTGACCAAATAGGCGTGCCATTCGAACAGGGCGACGCTGTAAGGGCAGTACCACGTGCAGTTCAAAATCCAAAACAGTCTTGATTGCGCCATGCTGGCGATGAAGGAACGCTCCATGGTGATCTGGCTTTTCAGGTCATAACGATGACTGCCGCGGTCAGGTATGAAATCAGCCCATGTCTTGAGGTTCTTAGCACCCATCATGTGTAAGTGATAGTAGGTCAGATAGGCACTGGCAATCACAAAAGGAAAGGTCAGCAAGGGTATATAAATCAGCACCATACCGACGCCTCTCTGCAGGATGGGGATTTTTTTATGGTTTTTGCCGATTTCAACGCGGCCGCTACAAGATTCGCAAGCTTTCATTATTGTTAGATCCTCATGTTTTAGGGGTTAGCAGGGGGGTTATAGTGGTTTTTTTATTATCCTCATTAAATAACTGATAAATGCTTAGGCACCCGGCGCAGCAAAATTTTTGCAGGCCGTCACTGGTGGTCAGCGAAAATCCGGTGATTTCTACCGGTTGACCGCAAAGTACGCAGGGTTCCTTATCTTTTGCATTGACCATAAAAACGCCTCGTATTTTACAAGCTTGAGGAGACAGAACAAAAAAAAGTTTTCAAATATTCTGTCTCTGGAGCTGCCGGGTCGATCGGATGATCAGGGCCTTGTCCTCCGCTGGCAAAAAATACTAGATGACGATCGATATGTCGTCCTGACGAGCGCAAAATTTCATGCAGATTTTCGCGGCTTAGGTGATGGGAGCAAGAGGCCGAGACCAATATGCCGTTCTTGGCCAATACCTGTAAAGCCAGGTGATTCAAGCGGCGATAAGCTTCGTAACCTTGTTTGAAATCTTTTTTGCGTTTAACTAAAGCAGGAGGATCCAAGACAATAATATCATAGAGCTGGTTTTCCAAACGGGCCTGCTTTAGAAATTCGAACACGTCGCTACGCACAAAGTGCAGTTTATCCTGAACCTGATTGAGCGTCGCATTTTCCACGGCCAATGCCAACGCGCTTTCCGAGCTATCTACACAAGTGACCTCGGTGGCTCCGGCCAAAGCGGCGGGGATGCCCCAGGCTCCGGTATAGGAAAATAAATCCAGCACCCGCTTATTTTTAGCGATGCCCGCCAATTGGGCGCGGCTGCTGCGGTGATCATAAAACCAGCCGGTTTTTTGTCCGCCCAGAATGTCGATTTTAAATTGCGCGCCGTTTTCTTCAATGATCAGCGGCTCGGGGAGCGTGCCGTAGGCTATCTCGGATTCCAGGCTTAAGCCTTCCTGCTGCCGATGGCTGTTATCGTTTTTAAGGATAATGGCCTCAGGATTCAGCAATTCGATCAGCGCGGCAAACAGCGCTTCTTTGCGCTGATCGATGCCTGCGGTGGTTATTTGTACCGACAATACCGGGCCGAAACGGTCGATGACCAAACCGGGCAAGCCGTCGCTTTCACCGAACACCAAACGATAGTACGGTTTGTCGAACAGCGTTTCCCGTAGCGCCAGCGCAGTGGTCAAGCGCTCTTTAAAGAAGTTGACGCCGCATTTCAAATTAGGTTTTCTGGACAATAGCCTTGCGCAAATCAGTGCTTGCGGATTGATGTAGGCAGTGCCCATTACCTTGCCATCGTGGCTTTTTACCTGCACCAGATCGCCCGCGTTGAACTGTTCAAGGGGCGAACGTTGGGTGTCGATTTCGTTGCTAAAAACCCATAGATGGCCTTTGCGCAGACGTTTATCTTCGTTCTTTTTTAAATAAATTTCAGGATGGGTCATGTTAATCAATAAGTTTAAAAGTGTACCCGCCGACTTTGGATTTCAGTGCGACGATATTTAGGCTGATGGCTGGGTTAATGCCGGATGCCTTCAAGCCTGATCCAGTCTTCCCGTTGTACCGGCGCACTGAACATTAGGTATGGCCGATATGCGTTCATCACTGATTCGGCCTGTTCATGCAAGATACCGGACAAAACCAGTTGGCTGCCGGGAGTAAGCAAGTTGGAAATAGCTTCAGCCATGTCGATCAAGGGTTTGGCCAGGATATTGGCCAGCACGATGTCTGCCTGAAACGGAACAAACTGTTCAGATAGAGTGCAGGTGATTTTATCCTGCACTCTATTTTTTAACGCGTTGCTCTGTGTTGCGGTTATTGCCTGCGGATCAATATCCACCGCGTGGGCTTCTTTAGCGCCTAATAATATTGCCGCAACAGCCAGTATGCCCGAACCGCAGCCGTAATCGATGACGGTTTTGCCGGTCAAGTCGTGGCTGGCCAGCCATTCCAGGCATAAAGCCGTGGTCGGATGGGTGCCGGTGCCGAACGCCAGTCCCGGATCGAGGGTCAAGCAAACCGTGCCGGGCTCGTATTGTTCCTGGTCGGTCGGGCAAACCCAAAGCTTATCAGCGAATTTCATCGGCTTATAAAACTCCATCCAGGCGCGTTCCCACTCCTGGTCTTCTACACGTTCATACTGCCAGTTGCGCAATTGTTCTGCTTTAAGCTGGGCGTAAACCAGAGTCTTGATTAGCGCAGGTTCGGCGTCCAGCTCATAAAGCGCGATGACTTCGGTGTTGCTCCAGATTTTGGTTTCGCCGATGGCCGGCTCGTAAACCGGCTCGTCTTCGGCGTCCATGTAAGTGACTGACACTGCGCCGAGCTTGTCGAACAAGTCGGCAAGTCGGGGCGCAAGGTCTTCATGGGTGATAACGGAAATTTGGTGCCAGGGCATGATTGAGGATTGTTATGGGTAGGGGACGAGGGCATTTATTATGAGCTTTTAAGCTTTCAATAAACAATGCCGGTCGGGGTTTGCAACCCCGACTGAAACGTTTCAGGGGCTCAACGGATTACAAAACGTGAATGACGGGGTTGCAAACCCCGTCACGCTCAAGACGCTGATTTAAGATAAGGCTAAAGGCTAAAGGCTAAAAAAATTATTGCACCTTTTTCCCTTCGCTTTAATCTAATAAATCCCCAGCTTTTTTTCCAGGTAATGGATGTTTTGCCCGCCGACTGCAAAGGCACTGTCATTCATGATGTCTTGCTGTAGCGGAATATTGGTCTTAATGCCGTCGATGATGATTTCGCTTAACGCAGTGTTCATTCGCGCAATGGCGCTGTTGCGATCGTCGCCGTGGGCAATCAGTTTGCCGATCATGGAGTCATAATAAGGCGGCACTTTATAGCCGTTGTAAATATGAGTTTCGCAACGGATGCCGGGGCCGCCGGGCATATGGAACTGGTCTATGGTGCCGGGGCAAGGCATGAAGGTTCTGGGATCTTCTGCATTTAACCGGCACTCTATGGCATGACCCTGGATTTTTACTTGATCCTGGGTAATGGACAGCCGCTCGCCCGCAGCGATACGCAGCTGTGCCTTGACGATGTCAAAACCGGTTACCATTTCGGTGACAGGGTGCTCAACCTGTACGCGGGTGTTCATTTCAATGAAATAGAACTCGCCTTTTTCGTACAAAAACTCAAAAGTGCCTGCGCCCAGGTAACCCATATCAACACAGGCTTTGGCGCAACGTTCGCCGATGGTTTTGCGTTGCGCTTCGGTGATGCCGGGTGCGGGGGCTTCTTCAACCACTTTTTGATGGCGACGCTGCATGGAGCAGTCTCGCTCGCCCAAATGTATCGCATTGCCGTGTGAATCGGCCATGACCTGAAACTCGATGTGCCGGGGATCTTCAAGAAATTTTTCCATGTACACGCTGGGATTTCCGAAAAAAGTGCCCGCTTCGGCCTTGGTCATGGCGATGGCATTGATTAACGCCGCTTCGGTATGCACCGTGCGCATGCCCCGACCGCCGCCGCCGCCGGCAGCCTTAATGATAACCGGATAGCCGATTTCATGGGCCAGCCTCTTATTCTTCTTGTCGTCATCCGACAGCGGGTCATTGTTGCCTGGAACGCAGGGAATTCCTGCGGCCAGCATGGCTTTCTTGGCGGAAATCTTGTCGCCCATCATGCGGATGGTTTCTGCATTCGGGCCGATAAACACAAAGCCGCTTTGCTTGACCTTTTCGGAAAAATCGGCATTTTCAGACAAAAAACCATAGCCAGGGTGAATGGCTTCGGCATCAGTCACTTCAGCGGCGCTGATAATGGCCGGAATATTTAAATAACTATCTATGGATGCCGCAGGGCCGATACAAACGGATTCATCGGCTAGGCGTACGTGTTTTAGATCCCTATCCGCCTCGGAATGCACAGCGACAACCTTGACGCCTAATTCTCTGCAGGCGCGTAAAATGCGCAGAGCGATTTCGCCGCGATTGGCGATAACAATTTTATCGAACATGACTTTCCCGTTTTTTGCTGTTATTCAATGATGAATAATGGTTGGCCGTATTCGACAGGTTCGGCATTTCCAACTAAGATTTTAGTGAGGGTGCCGCTTTTATCAGACTCAATCTGATTAAGGATCTTCATCGCCTCAATGATGCACAAGGTATCACCGACCAGAACGGCTTGGCCGACTTCGGCGAAAACCTTGGTGCCCGGTGAAGCGGAGAGATAAAAGGTACCCACCATCGGCGATTTAACGATATGACCAGTGATTTTTTCTTCGGCAGGTGCGGCAACTATTGCGGCAGGCACGGCAGTAACCGGTGCAGGCGCATAGGCGACCTGAGCAGGAGCGGCGGAATAACGGCTGATGCGGATGGATTCTTCGCCTTCTTTGATTTCCAGCTCGGCAATGTCGGATTCTTCGATAATCTCGATGAGTTTTTTTATTTTTCTAATATCCATAATTTAGTGCCTCTCGGTTAATATCTGATGAGCGGCCAGTAAGGCCAGTTCGTATCCAGTTGCACCTAATCCGCAGATAACGCCTTTGGCAATATCCGAGAAATAGGAATGTTTTCTAAAAGGTTCGCGTACGTGGACGTTTGATAAATGAACCTCTATAAAAGGGATTTGGGTTGCCAGCAATGCGTCACGAATGGCGACGCTGGTATGAGTAAATGCGGCTGGATTAATAATGATGAAATCGATACGGGCTTGGTAAGCCTCATGAATCAGCTCTACAATCTCGTGTTCTGCGTTGTTTTGATAAAAATTAAGCTGATGATTAAGTTCGGTAGCTTTGTGTTCAAGATGTTGCTTAATCTCGGCGAGGGTTTGATTGCCGTAAAGACCGGGTTCACGAATGCCCAACAGGTTTAAATTTGGTCCATTTAGAACGGTGATAGTCGCCATCAATCTGCAAGGTAGTTAGGGTTAAAAAGCATTATTAGCCGTTAATTTTGCCCAATTTATAGGGTTTTGTCCAGATATTCTATTTTTAGCCAAAGATAGCGACACAATTCGAGTTGTTTGGACTTATTGCGCACAAATCAGCTAATTGTAAAAGTCATTTGTACGTTAGTTTGGCTGGCAAGCCTAAAAGTATTGCTTATTTAGCAAGGGTGCAATGATTTCCATTATTTGCTGTTTGGATAGCTCCCCCGGATGCCGATGTATGATTTGCCCCTGCCGGTCAACAATAAGGGTATAGGGAACGGCGCCAACACTATTGCCCAGTTGCTGGGCCAAGGCGATGCCATTGTCGCCACTCAATAAAATTGGATAATTGATTTGGGTTGTGGCGGCGTACTCAGCCACCGGTTCCCGGTTTTCTAAGGCAATGCCGATAAACTGTAGGTCTTTGTCCGCATATTGCTGTTGCAAGGCGATAAAATCGGGAATTTCCTTGCGACAGGGCGGACACCACGTCGCCCAGAAATTGATCACGATTATTTTGCCTCGCCATTCGGAAATGTTGTGCTGGCGACCGGATAAGTCGGGCAGGTTGAATTCAGGCAGAACGTTAATGCCGGTATTTTTAGCGGGTGAAAAAAAATGCCGGGCGGCTATGCCAAAACCTAGGGCAATAATTGCACCAATAACAATTAGGGCTATTCGTTTCATGATTTGCTGCGTTGCAATGATTTAATAAAAGTATCGACATCCTGATAGCCGATGACCCGGTTGGCGGTTTTTTCTGATCCGTCCAAGCCGAAAAATACAATGGCTGGCGGGCCAATCAGCTGGAATTTCGCCAGCAGCGCTTTATCGTCATCCGAATTTTTAGTGACATCGACTTGCAGCAGCACAATGTCTGTGAGCGCCTGTTTAACGCGCGGGTCGGCAAAAGTATAAGTTTCCATTTCCTTGCACGAGATACACCAGTCGGCGTAAAAATCCAGCATCACCGGTTGATGGTTGGCTGCGGCCTGCTTAATCCGGGCGTCCAGCGCAGCTATGGAGGCGACTCTTTCAAAGGTAATGCCCGGTTCTGCGGCTTGCACCGTGCTCAAACCGAGCCCTTGCAGCGGTTTTAACGGATTGCTGTTGCCCAGGCTAAAGCCGATCAACAATAACAGGCCGTAAGCGAGCATCATTAGGCCTAAGCCTTTCCATAATTTGCGCCAGCCGGAGCTATTTTCGGGTAGTGGATCGACGGCGCTGAGGTAAATGGCGGGGAATATCAGCAGCATCGCCCAGAGCATCATGATCACGTTGCCCGGCAGGATGCGGCTGAGCATCCACACCGCAACCGCCAGCATGATCACGCCGAACACGGCTTTGGTGGAATTAAGCCAGTTTCCGGCCTTGGGCAGCAGTTTTCCGGCGGAGGCGCCCAGCAGCAATAACGGTACGCCCATACCTAATCCCAGGGCGAACAAGGCGCTGCCGCCTAACACCGCATCGCCGGTTTGGCCGATAAAAATCAGCGCACCTGCGAGTGGTGCAGCGACACAGGGGCCGACGATCAGCGAGGACAATGCGCCCATGATCGCCGCGCCCCACAGCGAGCCGTCACGGTGTATTTCACTGGAATTATGCAGTTTGACCTGTAACGATTTGGGTACTTCCAGATGATAAAAGCCGAACATCGACAAGGACAGCGCCACAAAAATAGCGCTGAACAGGCCGATAATCCAAGGTTGCTGGAATGTTGTTTGCAAGTTGCTGCCGAAAAGCGCGGCCAGTATGCCGAATACTGTGTAGGTCAGCGCCGAGGCGACCACGTAACTGAGCGACAATAAAAAGGCACGACCGGTGGTGATCCGGTTGCCGTGACCGACGATGATGCCCGATAAAATCGGAATCATCGGGAATATGCACGGGGTCAGCGATAGCAACAAGCCGAAGCCGAAAAAGCTGAGTAAGATCATCGACAGACTGTCTTTGTGCAGGGATTGCACGATTTGATCCTGTTCGGAAAGTTCCGGCTCGGCAGGTTGCTGGACTATAGATAGCGCGACGGGCAGGGCCAGGTCGATGTTTTTGCTCATCGGTGGATAGCAAACGCCACGGTCGGCGCAGCCTTGGTATTTCGCCTGTAAAGTAATAGTTTGCGCCGATGACCCGGTGCGGATAAGCGGCAGGTCAAAGTCGAGTTCGTTGTGGAAGGTTTCAACTTGGCCGAAGGCTTCATCCTGCTTGGGCGTACCTCGGGGGATGTCGTAAACGCCAAGCTTTACGCCATCGGCGTTAATCAATTCCAGCTGGATTTTTTCCCGGTAAAGGTAATAGCCCTCGCTAATATGCCAGTTAACATGCAGGGTGTGCTCGTCTTTGACCGATGCGCTTAATTGGAAGGCCTGATCAGGGAGCAGCAGATCGTCTTCAAAAAGGTTTAGTTTTAAGCTCTGCGCCCCTTTTAGCAGTTGTTTAATCGGGTCGACTTTGGCGGTAGGCGTGGGCAGTTTTAGGTCAAAAACGGTAATTTGCGGCGGATAGCAAACACCCTGGTCGGCACAGCCCTGATATTGCACAGACAGTTGCAAATCGGAAACGCCGTAAGCGACGCTTAAGGCAATCGGGATGTTCAGAATGTTCCGGTAAACAACTACATCGCCGAAGCTTTCATCATGCTCGGTTTGCCCGGACGGGAAACCGGGATCGCCCAAGCGGATTTGCGCAGTTTTGGACTCAAAATGTATTTTGTTGCGGTACAGGTGGTAGCCTTCGGCTATGTCCCAGGACACTTCGACCCGGTCGGCGGCAAGCGCTTGTGCGGAAACCTTAAACGCTTGGTCGGGCGGCAAGATTTCGCCAGCGCCCAGTGCAAAGGCCGGTTGAACGGCTAGCGACAGGAAACAAAGGAAAATTATTTTAAAGAGTGGCATGAATCTATCCAATGCAGGTATTCGGGTAAGCCGCGCTCAATGGAGACGGCAATTATTTCAGGCAGTTCGTAAGGATGATGGCCTCGCAGAACCGTTTCAATGGCCTGATAGTGATCTTTATGCGCCTTAATCAGCAGCAGATGTTCTTGGGCGGATTCAATCTGTCCTTCCCATCTGTAAACAGAGGTGATGCCTGGTAAAATGTTCACGCAGGCGGCGTTATTGCTTAGCACTAAAAGCCTAGCTAGTTTTTCCGCTGTGTCTTTATCGGGGCAGGTACAGAAGATTATTTGATGGTTGCTAGGCATGTTATGCATTATAAAAACTAAGGTCGTGGATATTATCCTAGAAATTAACCCAAATTGCCCTTATATTGTCACGACGATGACTACAACAAGAGTACTTTAGATGAGAATTTTTCAAACGCTATTTCTGGTCGTGCTGATTATTCCCTTTGCGGAAATCTATTTGCTGCTGCAAGTAGGTGGGGTTATCGGCGCATTCCCGACTATTTTGCTGGTGATGTTTACCGCAGTGTTGGGTGCTTGGCTATTGAAGCAGCAAGGTTTTGCAACGTTTCAGCGCTTTCAGGAGAATTTGGCGAAAGGCGAGATCCCCGCGTATGAAATGGTCGAAGGCCCTATTATTCTGGTGGGCGGGGCATTATTGCTGACGCCGGGTTTTATTACCGATGTGATTGGCTTTGCCTGTCTGATCCCGCAGCTGCGCAGAAAAATTGCCCAGTATGTGATTGAAAACTATCTTGTTCAAGCTGGAGCGCATTTCCAACAGGCTAAGTCGGCTGAAAATAACGTGTTGGAAGGTGAGTTTCGCAAGGAAGAGTGAAAGGTAAAAGAATGTAGGAGGGGCTTTAGCCCCGATTGAAGCTTTTATCGGGGCTACCAATAGTAGGCGCTTTTAGGCGAAGCCCCTCCTACAGTGCGTTTCTTAACTTTCTGAAGAGTCGCTTTCGGTAGGAGTGCTTTCGGTAGCGCCGCCTTCGGTTTCGCAGGTATTTTTGTTAAGCCCCGAATAGACCGGGCACCAGCCTGAATAGCCGGTTGCAACAAGAACCAAGCCTACTAACAATAAAAGAACCTCGCCGCCTGGGACGAAAAGCGAAATAACCAAAAGTGCCGACCCCCCGTACAAGCGGCATTTTTTTTCTTTTTCGCCGACATTATGTTCAAACTTAAGCATACGTTTATAATCAAAATTCATCTTAAAATCCTCTCTGTGTAGTTATTATTATCTTTAACAAAGCCACGGTTCAGTCAGTCATTATTGAACCTCATGCAATATACACAGCTCCGAAAAATGTGCAAGCGAAAAAATACCCACAGCAATGGATGTAACTTCAATAATTGACCCTTTAAATGATGCGCAGCGTTCAGCAGTGACAGCGCCTTCCCAAGCCATGCTGGTTCTGGCCGGTGCCGGTAGCGGTAAAACCCGCGTTTTAGTGCACCGCATCGCCTGGCAGATCCAGGTGTTGGGGGTGTCGGCGCATAGCATTCTGGCGGTGACTTTTACCAATAAAGCGGCCAAGGAAATGCGCGGCAGGATTGAGAATTTGCTCAATATGTCCGCGCAATCGATGTGGATCGGCACGTTTCACGGCGTGGCGCACCGGCTGTTAAGGCGGCATGCCAAGCAGGCTAAATTGCCGGAAACCTTTCAGGTGATGGATTCCGGCGACCAGCTGCGGCTTATCAAACGCCTGTTGGCTACGCTGAATCTCGATGCCGAGAAGTGGCCGCCGCGCCAAGTGCAATGGTATATCAATGCGCAAAAAGACGAGGGTATCAGGGCCAGGCATATGCTGGAGACCCACGATCTTTATCAGCGGCAAATGTTGATCCTCTATAAAGCTTACGAAGAGCTGTGCGACCGCTCAGGCTTGGTGGATTTTGCCGAATTGCTGCTAAGGGCGCATGAATTACTGCGCGACAACCCCGATGTGCTGGACTTTTATCAGCAGCGCTTCAAGCAGGTTCATGTCGATGAATTTCAAGACACCAACACCATACAATACGCCTGGCTGCGGCTATTGACCGAAGGCAAGGACAACATCTTTGTGGTGGGCGATGACGACCAATCGATTTACGGCTGGCGCGGCGCGAAAATCGAGAATATCTACAGCTTCCAAAAACATTACCCGAATCATCAAGTCATCAAGCTGGAGCAGAATTACCGCTCGACCGGCCATATCCTCAAAGCGGCGAACAAGGTGATCAGCTGCAATGACGGACGCATGGGCAAAGAGCTGTGGACCGATGCCGGTGACGGCGATCTGATTTCATTGTATGCGGCCTTTAACGAGCAGGACGAAGCCCATTTTGTGGTTGAGCGCATCAGGGCTTGGGTCAATGAGGGTGGACTGCGCAAGGATGCCGCCATCCTTTATCGATCCAATGCCCAATCCCGGCAGTTTGAAGAACGCTTGATGACCACCAATACGCCGTACCGGGTTTACGGCGGCTTGCGCTTTTTCGAGCGGATGGAAATTAAAAACGCGCTGGCCTATTTGCGCTTGATGTCGAATCGCAATGACGACGCGTCGTTTGAACGGGTGATCAACACCCCGACGCGCGGCATAGGTGCCAAAACTATCGACGATATTCGCAGCATTGCGCGGGATCAAAGCCTGTCGTTATGGGCGGCAGCCATCGTGCTGATTAATCAGCGAACCTTGTCGGCACGGGCGACCAATGCCCTGATAGGCTTTTTGGAGTTAATCAAACAGTTTGCAGTGCAAGCGGAAAGCCTGGAGCTTTATGAAAAGGTCAAGCTGGTGGTCGAAAAAAGCGGCCTGATTGAGCTGTATCAAAAGGACAAAGCCGACAAAGGCGAAGAAAAAGTAGAAAATCTGGAAGAGCTGGTCAACGCAGCGCGGCTTTTTGATGCGAGTACGATTGGAGATATGGAAGATGAAGAGAGCTTGGGCGAGCTGGAACTATTCCTGGCGCATGCAACACTGGAATCCGGTGAACTACAAGGCGATGACTTCGACGATTGCGTGCAGCTGATGACCCTGCACTCGGCCAAAGGCCTGGAGTTTAAGCTGGTGTTTTTGGTCGGTATGGAAGAAGGCCTATTTCCGTCGCAACAGTCCGTCGATGATGTCGGGCGGCTGGAAGAAGAGCGCAGGCTTTGCTATGTCGGCATTACCCGCGCTATGCAGCAGTTGTATCTGACCTATGCCGAATCCAGGCGTTTATACGGACGGGAAACTTATCCCAGACCGTCACGTTTTCTGCGTGAGATTCCAGCGGAACACCTTCAGGAAGTCAGGGTGCGGGCCACGGTGAGTCGTCCGGTAACTTTTGTCAAAGCGAAAGCTGTAGGAGGGGCTTTAGCCCCGAATGAAGGCAAATACAAGCTGGGGCAACGCGTCAGTCATGCCAAATTCGGCGAAGGCATCGTGTTGCAGATGGAAGGCAGCGGCGCACAGGAGCGGGTGCAGATCAACTTCAAGCAAGTCGGAGTGAAGTGGC
>JBCKWP010000035.1:0-15985 GCA_038922455.1 Methylobacter sp.
GTTGCATTTATTATGTGAATTCAAGTATAATGAAGAGTTCCTGTCTTGCAAAAGCAATAAGCGATGGGGAAATCTGATTACATGCTGAAATATAAAGCCGAACGCGCTGGTAAAGGGTACATAGAAGTCAACCGCTTCTTCCCTTCGTCTAAAGCCTGTTCGTGCTGTGGCATTGTGGTGCGTAAGCTGCCTTTGAATATACGCGCCTGGACATGCGAAAGTTGCGGCACGCTTCATGATAGAGACGTGAACGCTGCAAAGAATATCGCCTTAGAGGCTAAAAGAATGATAGCGCTGGGAATCGCCTGTACTGCTAACCGAGGCAATATTAGAAACAAGGCTGGAAGAAAATTCAGTGTTTGTTCTGTTGTCGCTGAAGTTAGAAGCCACGTTCTTTAGGTTGTGGTAATTAACGCGCAATATGGGTTGTTTATAGGTAAAGCATTGAGGTACTATATTTTTTTTTAGCTCTTTCAAGTTTTCTATTCTCTGACAAGCTCCTAGACTGATGGAGCTTTCTCGGAAATAAAGGCATCGCCTTACCTTAAATATTAATACGTGTAATCACCCCTTTTATACTAATGAAACTAATTCCAACCATACTCTGCGGTGGCGCTGGCTCCCGGCTTTGGCCGGTGTCCCGCGAACTTCATCCCAAGCCCTTTATCCGCCTGGCGGATGGGCAGAGCCTATTGCAGAAGGCGTTTTTGCGCGGTGCGGCGCTGCCCGGTGTTTCAGAGGTTCTCACCGTGACCAACCGGGAACTCTACTTCAAGACCGAAGACGAGTTTCGTGAAGTCAACAAGGCCGGTCTGGTCACTTCGTTTATCCTGGAACCCTTTGGGCGTAACACTGCAGCGGCCATTGCTGCCGCAGCGCTTCATGTTGCTAAGGTTCACGGCAAAGATGCGCTTATGCTGGTACTCGCCGCAGATCATCTCATTACCGATCAGGATGCTTTTGCCGATGTTGTCGCCAAAGCAATGGAACTCGCAAGCACAGGCAAGCTGGTGACCTTTGGTATCACGCCCGATGCCCCGGAAACCGGTTATGGCTATATTGAAGCGGACGGCAACACCGTATTGCGGTTTGTTGAAAAGCCTTCCCTTGAAAAAGCTCGGGAGTATGTGCAATCTGGTCGCTACTTCTGGAATTCGGGCATGTTTTGTTTTGCCGCAGGCAGCATGTTGGAGGAGATGGAAATCCATTGCCCGGACATCCTCTCAGCCACCGCAGCATGCATCGAGCAATCCCGTGCAGCAGAAGGTAAGGATTTTGCACAACTCGAACTCGATCCAGAGACCTTCGGGCATGTCCCTGATAATTCCATTGACTACGCCGTCATGGAACGCTCCAGTCAGGTTGCGGTCGTGCCCTGTAGTATCGGCTGGAGCGATATTGGCTCCTGGAGTGCGCTAGGCGATATTACAGCGCCGGACTGCGATGGCAATCGCATCGAGGGTGATGTGTCGCTGCACGATGTAAGCAATTGCTACATCCAGAGCAATGAGCGCCTTGTGGGCGCAGTGGGTATCGACAACCTCATTATCATCGATACCCCGGATGCAATTCTGGTGGCCGATAAATCCCGCTGCCAGGACGTTAAGCACCTTTACGCCGAGTTAAAAGCGCGGGGGCATGATGCCCACAAATTACACCGCACGGTGCATCGTCCGTGGGGTACATATGCTGTAATTGAAGAAGGCAATGGTTTTAAGATCAAGCGCATCGTCGTTAAACCCGGTGCCAGCCTCAGCCTACAAATGCACTACCATCGTAGCGAGCATTGGGTCGTGGTAAGCGGCATGGCGAAGATTATTAATGGTGATCAAGAAATTCTCGTCGGCACCAGCCAATCGACCTATATCCCCGCAGGTCATCGACATCGCCTAAGCAACCCCGGCGTTATCGAGTTGGTGATGATTGAAGTACAGAGCGGCGAATACCTGGGTGAGGACGATATTGTTCGCCTTGAAGATGTTTACGGACGCAGCTAATGACGCTTAGCTGTTTCAAGGCTTACGACATTCGCGGCAAGCTGGGCAACGAGCTCAACGAAGACATCGCCTACCGCATCGGGCGTGCTTACGCCCAATACCTCAACGCCAAGCGCGTGGTGTTGGGTGGGGATGTGCGTCTCACCAGCGAGTCACTCAAGCAGGCGCTGGCGAACGGACTGATGGACGGCGGCGCTGACGTGATTGACATCGGCATGACCGGCACCGAAGAGGTCTACTTTGCCGCCTTTCATCTGGATGTGGACGGCGGCATTGAAGTCACCGCCAGCCACAATCCCATGGATTACAACGGCATGAAGCTGGTGCGCCAGGGCGCCCGACCCATCAGCGGAGATACCGGCCTCAAGGACATACAAGCTCTGGCCGAAGCCAATCAATTTCCACCCGTTGTACAGCGGGGTGAATTGGCAAAGCAGTCCATTCTTGCCGCTTATGTGGATCACTTGTTGACTTACATCGATCTCACTACCATCAAGCCACTCAAACTTGTCGTCAACGCGGGTAATGGTGCCGCTGGGCATGTGATCGACGCTATAGAAGCAAAATTTCAGCAACAAAACGTACCGGTTACCTTCATCAAGGTTCACCACCAGCCCGATGGTAGTTTTCCCAACGGCATTCCCAATCCTCTGCTACCCGATAACCGTGCCGCCACGGCGGATGCTGTCAAGTTTAACAAGGCAGATATGGGTATCGCCTGGGATGGCGACTTTGATCGCTGTTTCCTGTTTGACGAAAACGGCGAATTTATTGAAGGTTATTACATTGTTGGTCTGCTGGCAGCAGCCTTTCTTGCCAAGCACCCCGGCGAAAAAGTCATACATGACCCCCGGCTGACCTGGAACACCATCGACATCGTTACCCAGGCAGGCGGGGTGCCCATCCTGTGCAAAACCGGGCACGCCTTCATCAAAGAGCGGATGCGATCTGAAAACGCCATTTATGGCGGTGAAATGAGTGCTCATCATTACTTTCGCGACTTCGCCTACTGCGACAGCGGTATGATTCCCTGGCTGCTGGTTGCCGAATTAATCAGCCGTACTGGCAAGCTCATGTCTGAGTTGGTCGGTGAGCGTATTCAGGCCTATCCGTGCAGCGGCGAAATAAACTATCAAGTTGCCGATGCCCAAGCCGCGATGGAAAGAGTGCGTGAATATTACTCTACTCAGCAACCTAAGATAGATACCACCGACGGTCTGAGTATGGAGTTTGAAACTTGGCGGCTGAATTTGCGTTCATCCAATACCGAACCCTTGTTGCGCCTGAATATTGAAACCAAGGCAGACAATTCAGCGGTTTGGCATCACCTGTCTGAGCTTGAAAAGCTGATAAAAAATTCAACATCCTTTAAAGCTGAAAAAACAATGAATACCCTACTAGGCAATACATCAGAGAAAAATGGCAAGCTTTTTGCCCATGAGATCATTGCTCGCATCAAGGGCATGAACAGGGAGTTCATTGCTCGCATCAAGGGCATCAACTGGCTCTTTCTTCTGACTGTTGTTGTGCCGACTTTACTGTCTATTATCTATTTCGGCTTGATAGCCTCTGACGTTTATATCTCGGAATCCCGCTTTTTGGTGCGTAGCCCGGAGCGGCAAACAGCATCCCCTCTGGGCGCGTTTCTCAAGGGCACGGGCTTTTCCAGTTCGCAGGGCGACACCTACACCGTGCAGGATTTCATGTTATCACGCGATGCCCTCCATTCGCTCAATGAAAAACTGGGCATAGGCAAAGCCTTTGCCAGCAACGATGTGGATATGTTCAGCCGCTTTGCCGGTCTGGGCTGGGATAACAGTTTCGAAGCACTGCATCTCTATTATCAAAAAAAAATCGATATCCAGCTTGATGCAGCATCTTCTATCACCACCCTGACAGTAAGAAGCTTTACTGCCGAAGATGCTTTTCGCATTAACCAGCAACTGCTGGAGATGGGCGAGGCATTGATTAACCAGCTCAATGATCTCGGCCGGCAAGACATGATTCACTTTGCTACCGGTGAAGTGCGCAATGTTGAAAAAAAGGTCAAGGCAGCTGCTCTGGCCTTAGCCACCTACCGTAACCAGAAAGGCGTGATCGACCCCGAAAGCCAATCCAGCATCCAGTTGCAACAAATCGCCAAGTTGCAAGATCAATTGATTGCCACCGAGGGGCAGCTTACACAGCTGCAAACCTTTACCAAGGAAAATCCACAGATTCCCTCCATGCAAAAACGGGTTCAAACCCTGCGGCAAGAAATTGATGCGGAAACCGCGCAGGTGGCGGGAGGGAATCGGTCTCTGGCCAACAAGGCCGCCGAATACCAGCGTCTTGCCCTGGATCGCGAATTTGCTAACACACAGCTCGGTAGCGCACTGGCATCCCTTGAGCAGGCGCGTAACGAAGCTCAACGAAAGCAGCTTTACCTGGAGCGAGTCGTTCAGCCTAGTAAACCGGACATGGCGATGGAACCACGGCGGATTCGCGGCGTAATCTCCACCTTGGTGCTCGGCCTGGTCGCCTGGGGAATCCTCACCCTGCTTATCGCCGGTGTCAAAGAGCATCAGGATTGACCATGGCAACAAGCACTCTCCCCTTGCACCGTTCGCTGGCGATTCAGTTTCGCGTCATTGGTGCTTTGCTCATGCGAGAGGTTCTGACGCGCTATGGCCGCCACAACATTGGCTTCCTGTGGCTGTTCATCGAACCGATGATCTTCACGCTGGGCGTAACAACATTGTGGGTGGCAACCAGAGGGCTGTATGGAACGTCGAATATCCCCATTATTCCCTTTGCAGTCACCGGATATTCCACTGTGTTGATGTGGCGAAACTCAGCATCACGGTGCGCTAAAGCGATTGAACCGAATCTTTCCTTGCTCTACCACCGTAATGTGACGGTACTCGACCTCTTTTTAGCCCGTCTGATTCTTGAGATTGCGGGAGCGACAACCGCATTGGTCGCGCTATCGGCATTGCTTATTGCTACGGGCTGGATGGAACTTCCTGCCGATGTGCTGACCATGGTTGGAGGTTGGTTGGATCTGGCGTGGTTTGCCACCGGGCTTGGTTTGATTGTGGGTGCTTTGACAGAGCGATCCGATGCCTTCGAGAGAATCTGGCACATTCTTACCTATCTGGCCTTTCCTCTCTCGGGAGCCTTTTTCATGGTCGAATGGTTGCCGAAGCATGCTCAGGAACTTGCCCTGTGGGTGCCGATGGTTCACGGCGTTGAAATGATGCGTGATGGTTACTATGGCGCCGCTGTCAAAGCTCACTACAGCATTACCTATATGGTGACTGTCAATATTGTGATGCTGCTGGTTGGGCTACTGCTGGTGCATAAAACCAAAAATCTGCTAGGCTCCGAATGATTAAACTCACCCATATGAGTAAGGCGTATCAGACCCGCCAAGGGCGCCGACAGGTTTTACATGACATCAGCCTCTGCATAGAGCCGGGACAGAAAGTCGGCATTCTTGGCAGAAACGGCTCTGGAAAATCAACACTCATCCGCATTCTGGGTGGCGCTGAACAACCCAGCTTTGGCACGGTGTACCGCAGCATGAGCGTGTCCTGGCCGCTTGCATTTGCTGGCGGATTTCAAGGCAGTCTGACCGGCCTAGATAACCTCCGCTTTATCTGCCGCGTCTATGGTGCAGATATCGATCGAGCCATTCCGTTCGTTGAAGAATTCACAGAACTCGGCGTCTATTTCCGTGAAGCAGTCAAAACATACTCCTCTGGTATGCGCGCTAGGCTTGCTTTTGCGCTATCTATGGCCATCGAGTTCGATTGCTATCTGATCGATGAAGTTTTGGCCGTTGGCGACACCCGGTTTCACGACAAGTGTCGTCATGAGCTATTTGAAAAGCGTAAAGATCGATCGATTATCCTCGTGTCGCACATACCTAATCAGATTCGTGCCTACTGCAACGTCTTTTATGTGTTGCATGAAGGCCGGATGGAACGATTCGATGATGTCGACAAAGCCTACGAATATTACTCGTTACAATAATGATTAAACCTAGAATTCTTCTTGATCTCAAGCCGGCCCTGGATGGTTACGCGGGCATCCCCCAGGAGACTCGTTTGCTTTTTGCCGGGCTGTGCAGCCTTGCCGACAAATACGATATTGAGGGCTTATTGCAGCATGGCGGTGAAGTGCTGGTGTCCGATGTGCCGGATGGAGGCACAAATTGCTCACCCGCTGAGCGTATTCTTCGGTATTCACGTAGTGTTGTCTCGTTTTACGGTAGCGGAAAGAAAGGTTTTCCTGCAAAAGTGATTAGGGAAATCAACAAATACACCGAACTCAAACGCTTGCGCTGGCAGGCGCTTAAAGAACAACCTGTGGATCTAGGCGTATTTGAAGCCAATCTTTTCGATGATTTTATTTGGTCCAGACTTTTCAGCAAAACACTCAAACCGGAGCAAAGGCATTGTGTTACCGCTGCGAATCACCGAGTGCTTAGGCCGTCGCGGCGAACCATGCACGAGGTGGGACTGGGTGGGTTCAGCCGATTCCATAAGCCACACTATTTAACAATCGATACCCTAGGCTACGATTTCTTGGTAGCCCATACGCCATTTCCTGGCAGGGTTACGCCTGGCACTAACTTGGTCATCCGTTATCATGACGCTGTTCCGGTGTTGATGCCGCATACCATCGGCGACAAGGGCTTTCATCAGGCATCCCATTTTTACGCATTGCAGGATAATGTGGCGTCAGGCGCATGGTTTGTGTGCAACTCGGAGGCGACGCGAAGCGATCTCCTAAAGCTATTTGCACAAGCAGAGCCGCGTACATGGGTTATCCCCAACATCGTTTCCGATGACTATTTCCCGGAAGTTTCGAGCAGGGATCAAGCCTTAAAAGTCATCTGCAATCGCATCCATCGTGAAACGGATAAAACGAGTAGCCTTGCCGCAAATCTGCCTACACGGCTACCGGATCCTAACAAGCCATTTGATTATCTACTGATGGTTTCAACCTTGGAGCCGCGAAAAAACCACCAACTCCTGGTTGCGGCCTGGGAAAGACTAAAATACACCACCATGCCCGACCTTAAATTGGTTATCGTCGGTGGAAAAGGTTGGGAGTATCAACCCATACTCCAGCAATTCCAGCCGTGGGTAGAGCAGGGCGAACTATTTCATCTGAGCAGTGTTCCTTCAAACGAGCTGCGCGTACTATATCAGCATGCCGCTGCAACCATCTGTCCGAGCGTGGCTGAGGGATTTGATTACTCTGGCATAGAAGCCATGCGCTGTGGTAGTCTAGTGCTATCTTCTGATATTCCGGTGCATAGGGAAATCTATGCCGACGCTTCCGCTTATTTCGACCCCTATGCTGCGGAACATGCGGCAGCAGTAATAAATCACCTGCTCGGTACCGGCGGGCAGGCAGAGGCTTTAGCCATTAAGCAAGCGGCATCTGCCGTTTCTGAACAATACAACCATCAAAACATCCTTCCCCGTTGGGATGAGTTTTTCAGCCGCCTTGCGGGACAAGAAAAAATGTGCAAATTGAACATCAAAGGACATCAACAATGACAGTCGTTCTCACCTGTGGACATCCCTACTCCGGGTATCTCCCGCTTCACCAAGCCATGCTTGGGGCAGGATTAAAGCCCGCTAAGCCATCTAGTCGCGAACAGCTATCGCCAGAGGATATCCAGAATAAACTCTGTGTCGCCCATAAGGCCAATGCTTCTTTTAGTCGTGAGTTGGTTCAGCTGGTGCCCGGAAAGGCATGGCAAGGGCTATCCGTTGATCTCTTTATTGCAAACATTGATCATGAATTGTGGGGTTGGGCGGACGCAAAAACCATATATATGCTCAACTACTGGCGAGATTTTGATCCGCAAACGCGGTTTGTGCTGGTCTATTCATCCCCTGACTACGCGCTTGCCCAGTTATTGAGGGAAAAAGAGATTAGCCCAGATTGCGTGGAAAGCCTGTTTTTATCGTGGCAGAGGTTTAACGCAGAACTGCTCAGCTTCTACAATCGAAATCAGGAATGTAGCATTCTTGTCAATGTCGAAGCCCTCTCACGGCCAGAGGAGGCAAGTCGCTTGCTTTCGGTTTTGCGGGATCGATTGGGGATCAACCTTTCCGCACAGGTCGATTGGTGCATTGACCCACCCCAGAACGACGCCGTTTTCAGTCTGTTTGCTTCCTCTCTGACTCAGGAGTACCCCACAGTACAAGATCAGTATCAGGAGCTGGAAAGCGCTGCCGACATCATTTGTGACTTCTCCGAACCCCAAAAACAACAAATAGCCAAAGCTTTTGTTCAATACCAATATCTAGCCGTCCAGTACGATGAGGCTCGTGCCCTGTCAACCCAGCAAAGCACTCAAATTTCGGATTTACAGAGCCAACTAATACAGATTCAACAAGAACTTGCTTTTGAAAAACAAAAGCCTGATTTGAGCAGCCAACATAAGGAACTCAAAGAAGAAAACGAACTTCTCCTCTTGCAACTGCACCTGGTACAAGAAGAGTTGGAGCATCATTTTTTGCAGAGCCAGCAACTGACCCAAGCTCGGGACGAGCAAGCCAAACTTGCCAGCGAACAGCAAGGGCATCTGGCGAAGACACAAAGTGAATGCGAGAACCTTAAGGATAGAAATGCAAACTTGAAGCGGGATTTGAATAATGTAGAATCTAAGCTCAAGGAAGTGCAAACTATAGCATCGAGTAAACACGCCGAATTGACGCAAGAGAACGAACTTCTGCTGCTGCAACTACACCAGGTTCAGGAAGAGCTGGAGCATCATTTTTTGCAGAGCCAGCAACTTTCTGCAGAACAAGTCAAGGCGGCGACGGAACGGCAGGTGCAAATCCAGCAACTGACCCAAGCTCGGGACGAGCAAGCCAAACTTGCCAGCGAACAGCAAGGGCATCTGGCGAAGACACAAAGTGAATGCGAGAACCTTAAGGATAAAAATGCAAACTTGAAGCGGGATTTGAATAATGTAGAATCTAAGTTCAAGGAAGTGCAAACTATAGCACCGAGTAAACACGCCGAATTGACGCAAGAGAACGAACTTCTGCTGCTGCAGTTACACCAGGTTCAAGAAGAGTTGGAGCAATACTTTCTTAAATATCAGGAAATCAAGCAAGGTCAAATCATGCCAGCCGAGCAGGTTGAGGTCGATTTCTGCAAACCGGTGAATGGCGACAACTGGTACGACGCGGAAGCAGACGGCTGCTGGGCGGGCCCGGAAAAATCCAGCACCCTTAAGCTTCCAAAGACCCAACCTGGTCGTTACCAGATCGAATTGGAGATTGTTGACGCCATGGCACCCGAGATAGTGAAAGGGACAAAATTCAGCCTGAATGGTACTCCTCTAAACTTTGTCGACACCCAGCCTATACCGTTGCTAAAGCGACTCTTGGGTAAAAAAAGAAAATACCCCATTATTTTGTGGGCAAATGCCGACATTGACCCAGCCAAATGCAATGCGGGGCTCGAGCTTGGGTTTGAATTTCCCAGACTCATATCCCCCGCCAGCCGGGGCTCTGACGATACGCGGCATCTCGCATTGCGCCTGAAGACAGTCAAGCTTAAGCCTCTGCTATGAGTTTGTTACATCATTCCCGCGCAGTGCTTCACAGCCATAAAGGTAAGGAAGAAAGCGCCCTCTCCTGCTGGAGAGGGCTGTCCTTTAACTTAATGGCAGTTTATAATTTCGTGACTTTCACAGTAAAACTATCCGTCAAAACACAGGTTACCTTATGCACTTAAATTTCACATTACAGGACTGGATAGAACAGCTGCGCGTCGTGACGCCACCTCATGGTGTGGTGCATGTGGGTGCAGGGAGTGGTTCGGCCGCAGCGCGATATGCCGATTGGGATGTCAGTTCCTGCTTGCTGA
The DNA here is from genome assembly GCA_038922455.1 of Methylobacter sp. Taxonomy (GTDB): domain Bacteria; phylum Pseudomonadota; class Gammaproteobacteria; order Methylococcales; family Methylomonadaceae; genus Methylobacter_A. The sequence continues at coordinate 9,885 of JBCKWP010000035.1, forward strand.
TTGAAGCGGATGAGAACTATTTTGGCAGGTTGAGCCAAACGGTGAGCGTACATAAGGAGTGGTCCGCACACACAGCCCTGGTGAGCAACATTGAGGGAGAGGCTATTTATTACAGGCTTTCCAATCCCAGCGAGAGCGGGGCGATGCCCCCGGAAGACATGGCGAAGCTCTGGCGAAATATAAAGACTATCGAAGAACGTCGCCTAACTGCTATCACACTGGAGCATCTGCTTGCCGAAGCAGATGTTCTGCCCGATTGTTTAAACTGGCTAGTCATTGACTGTCTACCCGCTGTCCCTGTGCTCCAGGGTGCAGGCAGTTACATGGATAGCTGGGACGTGATTATCGCAAGAGTGTTGCTTGACGAGAGTATCTGCCCTGGAAATGGCGCAACAAAAATTGAACTGGATCTATTCCTACAAGCTCAAGGCTATCGCTGCATTGCCATTGAAGAAGAGCGGCAGCCAGCCATCGCAAGTGTGTTGTACATTCGTGATTGGACGACTATTCAAAGTAACTATTTGAAAAGCAAAGGGAAAATCCAACAGTTGAGTCAAGCGCGAGAGGAGCAAGTTGGACAGGCAATGGCCCGTCAGGAGCAAGTCCAGCAGCTAACCCAAGCCTGTATCGAACAGACCCGGCTTGCTAATGAATGGCAAGCTCAGCTAGAACAGGCAAACACTGCCAAGGAAGAACAAAACCGCTTGGCGGCGGAACGTCAGCAACAAATCGAGCAACTAACCCAAGCCCGCGACGAGCAGACCAAACTTGCCAGTGAACGACAAGCGCAGCTAGTGCAACTGACCCAGACGCGGGATGAACAGGTCAAATTAGCGGCAGAGCGGCAAGCCCAGCTGGAGCAGGCCACCAAGATCAAGGAAGAACAAACCCGCTTGGCGGCGGAACGTCAGCAACAAATCGAGCAACTGACCCAAGCCCGCGACGAGCAGGCCAAATTGGCGAGCGAACGGCAAGAGCAGCTGACTCAGGCGCGGGATGAACAGGTCAAATTGGCGGCAGAGCGGCAAGCCCAGCTGGAACAGTCCACCAAGATCAAGGAAGAACAAACCCACTTGGCGGCAGAACGTCAGCAACAAATCGAGCAACTAACCCAAGCCCGCGACGAGCAAGCCAAACTTGCCAGCGAACGGCAAGCGCAGCTAGTGCAACTGACCCAGGCGAGGGATGAACAGGTCAAATTGGCGGCAGAGCGGCAAGCCCAGCTGGAGCAGGCCACCAAGATCAAGGAAGAACAAACCCGCTTGGCGGCGGAACGTCAGCAACAAATCGAGCAACTGACCCAAGCCCGCGACGAGCAGGCCAAATTGGCGAGCGAACGGCAAGAGCAGCTGACTCAGGCGCGGGATGAACAGGTTAAATTGGCGGCAGAGCGGCAAGCCCAGCTGGAACAGTCCACCAAGATCAAGGAAGAACAAACCCACTTGGCGGCAGAACGTCAGCAACAAATCGAGCAACTAACCCAAGCCCGCGACGAACAAGCCAAACTTGCCAGCGAACGGCAGGCGCAGCTAGTGCAACTGACCCAGGCGCGGGATGAACAGGTCAAATTGGCGGCAGAGCGCCAAGCCCAGCTGGAGCAGGCCAACAAGATCAAGGAAGAGCAAACTCGCTTGGCGGCGGAACGTCAGCAACAAATTGAGCAGCTAACCCAAGCCCGCGACGAGCAAGCCAAACTTGCCAGCGAACGGCAGGCGCAGCTAGTGCAACTGACCCAAGCGCGGGATGAACAGGCGAAGCTTAGTCAAGCAAAACAAGCAGAAATCGATAAATTAAAAATCTCCTTCCAGGAAGAACAAGCGCGCACCACACAATTGGAGGCTCAATTGGCTGAAATGGATGCCCGCCAACGTCTGATGAACGAAGAGATGATCAGGGCGGAGGGTCAGATCGACCTGATTAAGGATGTCCTGTTGCGCGAGCCTGGGTTATGAGTACTACAAAATCACGCTCAAAGCGAATTCGGCGCAACAAGTCTGAACAAAAATCCAAGAATGCCAAGCGCCAGAAGGTTCAATCAGCCAATCAGCACGCAACTCAGCAGGAAGTAGTAATACTAAAGCCAGAGCTCAACAACCAGTTGGGCACAGAAACTCACGTTGTTGCCTATGACGAAAACCTGCTTGAACGCGCCCGCACCCAATGGCAGTTCGGCGACTGGGAAAGTCTCGCCAAGCTCAGTCGCGATACACTGCAACATCACCCGGACCGTGCCAAGCTGGCCCTGCTCGCCGCCGCCGGCCATCTACAAACCGGCAACAGCGGCGCCGCAAAGCAATTCATCCGGCTAGCGCAGGATTGGGGGTGCAGTAAAAAGCTCGTCAGCCAGATACTCGTCGCGGGTGTGCATAACAGCCTGGGGCGTGCTGCAGTTGTCAGTGGGCAAGAGCCTCGCGCGCTAAAGCATTTTGAGAGCTCCATCGCCATTGGAACGCCGGGTAGTGAGTTGTTATTGCTTACGCAGGCGCGCACTGGAAAGCAGATTGCCCAGCTTGGATTGCCGGTAAAAGAACTTGCTCTGCTGGCGATACCCTCGATGTGTTCAAGTAGTAGCACCGAATCAGCGTCGATAGCTACGATCGCCCGCCAATGCCTCGCAAGCGATGATGTGCATGACGCAATCGACAGCATCGTCGAAACCAAAAAGTTATCTCCGCGCGATCTAATTTTTTTATATATTGAGTTGGCGGAACAATTTTCTGGGCGTAAGGACAACCTCACTGCTTTGCATTACCTTGAAACCGCGCGCGATCAAACTAATGTAGATGATGAGACTCTGCAATCCTTGCTGGTTCGAAAATTCATTGAGCTTGGTAAGGTTGACTTGGCGACTGATATGGCTGTCAAAATCTGCTTGGAGAAGGGTGGCTATTTACAGATAAATGAGCAGGATAAAGCTGTGATCCAGAGCGTTTATGATAAGAGTCGTAATGTTGCTCGAGCCAGCTCCGAGCATGGCCACGATCTTCTCCTGTCTTACCTACAAGATCACCTGCAACAGATTAAGACGACAGCCACGGATCGAAAGCTGGTGCTGATTGAAATTGGCACCACCCGTGAGAATATCCAGGGACAGGGTTCCACCCGCAAGATCGCAGAGTATTGCCATAGACATGGGGTGCACTTCATCACCGTTGACATGGATCCGCACAATACGCGTATTGCGACTGAGTTATTTAATAAGCTGGGCGTGCCGTTCCAGGCAATCACCATGAAAGGCGAGGACTATCTGCGCGACTACAGCGGCAGCTTTGATTTCATTTTTCTTGACGCTTATGATTTCGACCATGGCCACCATAGTGAGTTGCGCCAAAGCAGATACAAAAAATTTCTGGGCAATTCGATTGACGATGCCATCTGTCACCAGATGCACTTGGATTGCGCTCAGTCTGTCTTGATCAAGCTTACCTCTAATGGCGTGGTTTGCGTAGATGACACCTGGCTGGTAGATGGCAAATGGACGGCTAAGGGCACTCTGGCTATGCCGTATCTGCTGAAACATGGGTTTAAGCTGTTGGAAGCGCGCAATCGTGCGGCGTTGTTAACTAGAGCCATTCCTGAGGCTGATCTTGTCTAGGCTGGATTTATTACACAACCGCCACGTTGGCCAGCGCGCAGTCCTGGTTGCCAACGGCCCCTCGCTAAACTGCATGGACCTCGGATTCCTGCGCCGCGAAACTGCCATCGGCCTCAACAAAATATTTCTCGGCTTCAACAAGTTCGGCTTTTACCCGCGCTATTTTGTTTCAGTTAACGACAAGGTCATCACCCAGACTTTCGATCAGATCAAGTCGCTCAACTGCGTCAAGTTCATCAGCCAACGCAATAGTGCGCTCATTCCGGAAAATGGGCTCACCTACCACATCAACACCAACAACCCGCCCACCCGCTTCTGCCACGACATCAGCCAGGGCGTGCATGAAGGCTGGACAGTCACCTACGCAGCGCTGCAAATCGCCTATTTCCTCGGCTTCAAAGAAGTCATCATCATCGGCATGGATCACCGCTACGAATACACGGGTCAACCCAATGAAACGCACCGTCTCGATGGCCCTGATCCCAATCATTTCAGCCCCATCTATTTCGGTCATGGTCAGACGTGGGACAACCCTGACTTAGCTCATTCTGAAGAATCCTACCGTATCGCCCGCGCCGAATTTGAAAAAGATGGACGGCGTATCATCGATGCGACGCTTGATGGTGCTTGCAAAATTTTTGAAAAGGCTGATTATCGCCAAGTATTTGGAGGCTCTCTATAATGATCACAACGCGTATTCCGGTTCAGATGCTAGGGCAGTCGGGTTGCCGGTTGGCCTTTCCTGACGTCACCGTCTATATCGATCCCTATCTATCCAATTCTGTTCAGGAATTGGATGCTCCAGATCTTGCGCGCCAAGTTCCTATTCCGTATGCGCCGCATACCGTGGAGGATGCTGATTGGGTGCTGATCACCCATGAACACATGGATCACTGCGACCCCAGCACTATCCCTGCTTTGGCGTCCGCCTCTCCACAGGCGCGCTTTGTGGGCCCAGCTCCCGTGGTTAGGCGTCTGGTGGAGTGGGGTATTGCGCAAGAGCGGATTACATTCGCCATAGAGGATTGGATAACTCTTGCACCCGATCTGCGCCTGCGGGCCGTACCTGCAGCGCATCCAGAGATTGAGCGCGATGCACAAGGCCAGTTGGCCTGTGTTGGTTACCTGCTGGAATATGGCGAGCAGCGTATCTATATGGCGGGCGACACCTCGGCTAGGCAAGAAATCATCGATGCTCTGGTGGCCAACGGTCCCATCAACACCGCCTTTCTTCCTGTTAATGAACACAACTTCTTTCGGGGGCGGCGCGGCATCATTGGCAATATGTCAGTGCGCGAAGCCTTTCAATTCGCTGCCGAAATTGGTGCGCAGCAGGTGGTCGCCGTTCATTGGGATATGTTTGCCATCAATGCCGTCGATCCGGATGAAATTCGCCTGATCCACCAATGCATGAATTGCGATTTCTCGCTCCTGCTGCAACCCAAGGCCATTAACCTTGGGACGATGCATGTCAGCATCGTCGTCCGTACTCTCAACTAAGCTGTTCACCTCGAAGCCCTGTTGCAAAGTATCGCCGACCAGCAAACCAACGGCATTGCACACGAAGTTGTACTGGTCGATTCAGGTTCTACTGATGGCACTCTTGAAATTGCCCAACGCCATGGCTGCCATATTCACCACATCACACGCAAAGAGTTTTCTTTCGGTAGGTCACTCAACATGGGGTGCGAAGCCGCGCGTGGTGACATTCTTGTTATCACCAGCGGCCATTGCGTTCCTGCCGACGAGCACTGGCTGCAAAGACTTTGCCAGCCCATTCTCGATGGCAAGGCTGATTACTCCTATGGCCGACAGATCGGCGGCCCGTTAAGCCGCTTCAGCGAATGCCGCATCTTTGCAAAATACTACCCGGAACAATCCAGTATTCCGCAAGAGGGATTCTTCTGTAACAACGCCAACGCCGCCATCTCGCGACAGGCTTGGGCGACGTACAAATTTGACGAATCGCTCACCGGTCTCGAAGATATGGAGTTCGCCCAACGTCTAGTCCGTGATGGCGGAAAAGTGGCCTATGTTGCCGAGAGCAGCGTATTCCACTACCATAACGAAGACTGGCACCAAGTCGAACGCCGCTTCGAACGCGAGTCCATTGCCCTGCAAAAAATCATGCCGCAGGTTCACTTAAGCTTGTTCGATGTGTTAATCTATATTAGCACCAGCGTCTGGAAAGATTGGAGGTGTGCGTGGCGTGCTAATGTTTGGCGAGCTAAGGCATGGGAGATCGTGCTCTATCGTATTAACCAGTATCACGGTTCATTCAAGGGCAACCACGAACACCGTAAGTTATCGCACGCTGAAAAAGACAAGTATTTTTACCCACACTGAAATCAAGTAAAAAAAGGACGACTAGATGGACACTGCACCCCGCATCGTTGCCCTGTTGCCCATGAAGGCCAACAGCGAGCGCGTCAAAGGCAAGAATTTCCGCGATTTCTGCGGCAAGCCGCTGTTCCGTTGGATTCTTGATACCCTTCTCGAAGTAGAA
>JBCKWP010000036.1:0-15798 GCA_038922455.1 Methylobacter sp.
CATATTACTCAGGCTACTGATAAATTCTTTAACATCCGCTTGATCAAACGGCCATCCCAACTCCTGTTTTGTCTCCGGATCGACTAAAACCGGAATGCGCAGAGCGTAGTGTTCCTGCCATTGTTCCTGTTCGGCAATGTCGACATAGTCAACGCCATCCGACACACATTCGTTAATAATGAGCTCCGCCTGTTCGCAAAGATGACAGCCGGAGGTGCCGAATAGCATTAAGCGCATATCAATGATGCAAATGCGCCGCCAACCAACGCTCGGCGACTTCTTCGGCAATGCCTTTGCGTCTGGCGTAATCTTGCAGCTGGTCTTTGTCTATCTTGCCGACATTGAAATACTGCGATTCGGGATGGGAAAAGTACCAGCCGCTGACCGCCGACGCCGGGTACATCGCGTAACTTTCAGTCAGTTCTATGCTGGTGAGTTCGGTCGCATTGAGCAATTCGAACAGCTTGCCTTTTTCGGTGTGATCGGGACAGGCAGGGTATCCGGGGGCTGGACGTATGCCTTGATAGGTTTCGTTGATTAGCTGGTCAACCTCGTGGGTTTCATCTTCGGCATAACCCCAATAGTCTTTTCTGACCACTTGGTGCATATATTCCGCAAACGCTTCGGCCAATCTATCAGCCAGCGCCTTGAGCATAATCGAGCTGTAATCGTCGTTATCTAGCTCAAATTCTTGCAGTTTATGTTCTATGCCGATGCCGGTCGTGACCGCAAAAGCGCCGATATAATCGGCTTTGCCGCTATCGATCGGGGCGATAAAATCCGACAGGCAATAATTGGGTCTGCCCGGCGCTTTGACGTTCTGCTGGCGCAAATGATGCAAGGTTTCTTTTTTCTGGGTGCGGGTGTCGTCGGTGTACACCACGACATCATCGCCATCGCTGTTGGCGGGGAAGAGCCCGATCACGGCGCGGGCGGTTACCCATTCTTCACTGATGATTTTTTTCAGCATGTCCTGTGCGTCTTTAAACAGGTTTCTGGCTTCGATACCGATAACTTTATCATCCAATATTTTGGGATAGCTTCCGGCCATTTCCCAAGTTTGGAAAAACGGCGACCAGTCGATATACCCGGCCAGCGTGTCCAAGGAAACATGGTCGATGACTTTGATACCCAGGAACGACGGTTTAACCGGTTCGTAGTTGCCCCAGTTGAATTTATTGTGCCGCGCCTCTTCTAATGAGTGCTGTTTGGTTTTGGCTTCGCGGCCTTTGTGCCGCTCCCTGACTTCCACGTATTCTTCGCGTACGCTGTTGACGAACTCGTCTTTTAGATCGGCGCTCAGCAGGTTGCTGGCGACACCAACGGCCCGCGACGCATCGGTCACATAAATAACCGGCCCTTGGTAATGCGGGGCAATCTTTACTGCGGTGTGGGCGCGTGAAGTGGTTGCGCCGCCTATCATCAACGGAATGGTAAAGCCTTGGCGCTGCATTTCTTTGGCGACATGCACCATTTCATCCAGCGACGGGGTAATCAGACCGCTCAAGCCGATAATGTCGACGTTTTCCAAACGCGCGGTTTGTAAAATCTTATCGGCGGGCACCATCACGCCCAGGTCGATCACGTCGTAGTTATTGCATTGCAGCACTACGCCAACGATATTCTTGCCGATGTCATGCACGTCGCCTTTAACGGTCGCCATCAGAATTTTGCCGTTGGTTTGCCGTTCGCCCGCCGCTTTATCGGCCTCCATAAACGGCATTAAATAAGCCACGGACTTTTTCATCACCCGCGCTGACTTGACGACTTGCGGCAGGAACATTTTGCCCGCGCCGAACAAGTCGCCGACCACGTTCATGCCGTCCATTAATGCGCCCTCAATGACGTGCAGCGGCCGTTCGGCTTCCAGTCTTGCCTGCTCGGTATCTTCGTTGATGTAATCGGTGATGCCTTTTACCAGCGCATGCTCGAGTCGCTTACTAACCGGCCAGCTGCGCCACTCCAGATCCTGTTCTTTTCCGGCGCTGCTGCTGCCGTCACCGCGATATTTGTCGGCGAGTTCCAGTAATTTATCGGTGCCGCTGCCGTCATGCGTATTTAATATGACCGCTTCAACTGCATCGCGCAAATCACCAGGGATGTCTTCATAAATCGCCAGCTGACCGGCATTGACGATGCCCATATCCATGCCTGCCTGAATGGCGTGGTATAAAAATACCGCATTGATCGCTTCTCGAACCTGATTGTTGCCGCGAAACGAAAACGAGACGTTGGAAACGCCGCCGGAAATTAGCGCGTAGGGCAGGGTGCGCTTGATCTCTTGGGTGGCTTCAATGAAATCCAGGCCGTAATTGTTGTGCTCGTCTATGCCGGTGGCAATGGCGAATATATTGGGGTCGAAAATAATGTCTTCGGGCGGAAAACCGACTTGTTCGGTCAGAATTTTATAAGCCCGCTGACATATTTCGATTTTTCGGGTCTTGGTATCGGCCTGTCCTGCTTCGTCAAAGGCCATGACGATAACCGCCGCACCATAGCGGCGCACCAGTTTGGCGTGTTCGATAAACGCTTGCTCGCCTTCTTTAAGCGAAATGGAGTTGACCACGCCTTTGCCCTGAATGCATTTAAGACCGGCTTCCAAAATTTCCCATTTGGATGAGTCCAGCATAATCGGCACTTTGGCAATGTCCGGCTCTGACGCAATCAGCATCAAAAAGCGCACCATTGCTGCTTTGGAATCGAGCATGCCTTCATCCATATTGATGTCGATAATTTGCGCGCCGTTTTCAACTTGCTGCTTGGCGACATCCAGTGCCGCTTCAAAATCACCTGCAATAACCAGTCGCTTGAACGCTGCCGAACCGGTTACGTTGTTGCGTTCGCCGATATTAACGAATAACGAATCCGGGCTGATATTCATCGGTTCGAGTCCCGATAACCGACACTGCTTGGGTATCTCAGGCACGATTCTGGGCGGATGATTTTGTACGGCCTCAACGATCGCTTTAATATGGGCAGGCGAGGTTCCGCAGCAGCCGCCGATAATATTCAGGTAGCCGCATTTAGCCCAATCCGCTAATTCTTTAGCCATTGCTTCGGGCGTTTCGTCATATTCCCCAAACTCGTTAGGCAAGCCTGCATTGGGGTGGGCGGAAATGTGCGTGTCGGCAATGGTCGATAATTCATCGATATACTGGCGCAATTCCGTTGCGCCTAACGCGCAGTTAAAGCCGAAAGAGATCGGCTCGACATGTTTTAACGAGTTCCAGAACGCGGCCACGGTTTGACCGGAAAGCGTCCGGCCTGACGCATCGGTAATGGTGCCGGAAATCATCACCGGTAGTTTGTAACCGATCTGTTCAAAAACGTTTTCAACCGCAAAAATGGCGGCTTTGGCGTTCAGGGTGTCGAAAACGGTTTCAATCAGGATAATGTCCGAGCCGCCGTCAATTAGGCCGTGGGTCGCTTCGGTGTAAGCTACGACTAAGTCGTCGAAAAAAACATTGCGAAAGCCCGGATCGTTAACATCGGGGGACATAGAGGCGGTACGATTGGTAGGGCCTAATACGCCTGCTACGAAGCGCGGTTTGTCCGGCGTTTTTTGGGTATATTCGTCAGCCGCTTCTTTTGCCACGCGCGCCGCCGCGACATTGATTTCGTACGCCAGCGCTTCCATTTTGTAATCGGCCATCGCGATGCTGGTCGAATTGAAAGTGTTGGTCTCGACAATGTCGGAGCCGACTTCAAAATACGCGCTATGAATGGCTTTAATGATGTCCGGTTGGGTCAACGACAATAGGTCGTTATTGCCCTTAAGGTCGGTATCCCACTGGGCAAAACGCTCGCCGCGATAATCTTTTTCTTCCAGTTTGTAGCTCTGGATCATTGTGCCCATCGCACCGTCGAGAAATAAAATGCGCTGGGATAATTGCTGCTTTAATAATTCTGTTTTGCTCATGGGGACAGTCAGGGGTTTATTGGTTTCAGATATAATCATTGCTTAAAAAGCAATCAAACACTATTATTTTTACTATTTTCGCCGGAGATGAGCATGTCAAAACCAACGGTTACTCAAGTCATAAAGAGCGTTCTAGCTGCTGTCATCGGAGTGCAAAGTGACAAAAACAGGCGGAATGACTTCGAGCAGGGCTCTCTTTCAACGACTATTATTGCGGGGTTGGTTTTTACCGTGCTTTTTGTTCTCGGCCTTGTCTTTCTTGTTTCTGCCGTTTTAGGTTAGGCATTTAGAGTTTATGTAACCTGCAACCATAAAAAAAGCCCAAGTGCTGCTTGGGCTTTTTTTTATAACCAACTCTATGCTTTACTTCTCGGCGGATGTTTTAAAGCTTTGTTTTATACTTTGAAACATTTCTTTAAGGTCGCTAAACAAATTGCTGATTGAAATGGGTTCTTTGGTGATGAATTTTATCCTGACCAGAGCCACCGCTAAAAAGCCAACGATTTGGGGCATCAATTCCATGTATAAAGACAGCAGGACGCCACCAAGCCCCTGAAAGCCGCCTTCATTTTTCCTGTCGCCAATACTGGTCAAGTCGCGTTCGTAGTCAGCACCACCCTCGCCACCTCTTATTGCTTCCATAATATAAAGATTGACGTCGATAAATCCCAGCTGCACTACAAAAAAAACAACCGCACCCATCGCGACCCACATCATTACATTATTCGTTTTTGCTCTCATAGCCGACTGGTAAATCCAGAGAGCTACAAAAATCATTACAATGCCACCTATCATAATCTGTATCCTTTTTTAAATTATTTTTTTGTTAGAAAGAAAAAATACGCACACTTTAATATCATGTTTGACCCCTCTTTTTCAATTACTTTACAGGATTCATACTTTTCTCGTCCAGGAACTGACTGCTTTTTAATCTCCCCATTTTCGATGGAATATTTAAGAGCGATTTTCAACGCACTGATCCGTCCGGCGACATCCGATGCCGTCGAAATAAGGGATCCATCGGATTTAAATTCCCATTCCTGTGTCACGGCCTTTTTTTTGCCGGTTAACGTAATGGCTTCATCATGAAGATTCCATTTCCCTAAAATCTCAGAATTATCTTTTAATTCAACATCAGCATTTGCCGATAACGTAAAAAAAATTGCAACCAATGGTAATATTTTAATGCATCTGTTCATCATAATTCCTTAACTAAAAATGTATCTGCACTCAAAAAACAGATTCTAAACTATACCACACTGCCTATCGAGCAATAAATTTCAGCCGAGAACATTATTTACCTCTCGTCAATAGAACCGTACAACAATAAGCCTTGACTTTAACTTTGCCTAAAGTATTATTGCTCTTCCGTTTGCTATGTAATTAGCATTATTTCTAAAAACACAAAATTATAGGTAGGACATCCCATGGGAGCGATCTTAGATATCACCGAAATGTTAAAAGAACCATCTGGTATGGTCGGCGCGGTTGTAGTTATAGCTGCTGGCTACTTCCTCGTAAAGTGGGTATTCGCCGAACACCCAGACGACGAAAAATAAGTCTTCAAACGATTTATTCTTAACTTAGGTCGCTCACTTCAACTCTTTATTGAGTTGAGGGGCGGCCTTTGTTTTGTCTGCACATTTCAGCACGTTAAATCTGCATTTCTTATATAATCCCTACATCTTATCGGTTTTTCGAATCATGAAATGTATCAGCTTATATCTGCTAAAATTTTAGACCTTCTCTCCAAGCAAGCTCCAGCTACAGGCATAGGCTTATTCCGGATTTTTTACGGACTGATCACGCTACAGGAAATTATTTTCCTGCTGTATTTTAATCATTTAATTTTCGACCCTATCCCCTATATAGATGTCGAATTCCCGATGATGCCTTTTTTCCTGTGCCTATGGGCGGTCATTGCCGCGTTTATTGTCGTCGGTTACCGTTACCGATTTGCAATGACTTGTAATTACGTTATTTGGCTTGTTTTCGTTAATTTCACCCCTATGCAACGGGATTTTGACGGTGGTTTTGATCTATTCATGATCGGAGCAGGATTTTTTCTGCTTTTTATGCCAGGTGATCGGGCATTTTCAATAGACCGTCTTCGATATAAGCTGAGTACGCCCTTTACGCATTACAGCACCTACCCGAAGCCGACTGTCTCAGTCCTTGCCTACTATGTGCCCGTTGCCATCTGTCTTGGTTTTCTCTATTTTGACTCGGCCATCCATAAAATGTTTGCCGAACACTGGCGCAATGGCTTGGGTACTTGGCTGCCGGCAACGCAGCCTTATTATGTTTCGGCTATCGACATGTCGTCTTTGCTGAATAATAAGCTGCTGCAAAACATCCTGGGCTACACGATTTTAATTTTCCAATTTACCTTTATCTTCTTTTTTGCCAACCGTCGGTTACGCGTAGTCTATCTATTGGTCGGCCTTGGGATTCATCTTGGTATTACCTTGTCCTTCAATATTTATCCTTTTGGTTTGGGGATGCTCGGCTTTTACACATTACTTATCCCTTTTAAATGGTGGCGATGCATTGGCCGATTGGTTACAGCAAAGCAACCGGCACTTACCGTATTTTATGACCAGCTATGCCCTTTATGTAATCGTACCGTCCTGATCCTTAATCATTTCGATGTATTCAGCTATATAGACTTTAAAAGCGCCCAGGAACATGCCGCCCACTATCCGGCGCTGGCCGCCATTGATAATGAAACCCTGTTAACCGATTTATACGCACTGGATCGCACCGGCCGTATTTATTCGGGCGTTGACACCTATAGCCAGATCTTTATAAAAATGCGTTATTTATTTCCCATCGGCATTATTTTGAGTCTTCCGGGAATTCATCAAATCGCTTTAAAAAAATACCGGTCTATTGCCGACTCGCGCAGCCGGATCCCATGCACATCCGCTTGCCTTGTGTCGCAAGCCTTGTCAGACAGCAGTCTATACCATCAATTTTTTGAAGGCGTTGCCACGCAAAAACCGAAGGCATTTTCCAGAAAGCTAGCGAAAATATTGCTTGCGTTGCTCGTTTTGCAATTAAACAGCTCCATTCATTACGGACTTGTTTACAGGTTTAATGCAGACAGGCCTCAAAATCCTATCTCACAAGCCAGTAATGCCATTTTAATGGCCTCACAGACCTTTTTAGGCATTACCCCGCATGCACTTTACCTGCACGACCATTTTACCGGTTACGAGCATATTTTAGCGATCACCTATACTGATCGAAGCGGCGTTGAACGCTGGCTACCTTTTGTCAATGAGGAAGGGCGTCTGCTTGCGCCAAACTGGGGGCGTGTTCATTCGATGTGGGCTAATATCGCCGTTACGCCAACTATTGACAACCAGCGTTTGCATAAATTCATTATGAAAGTCAGCGCTTTCTGGGGGCAAAAGATCGGCTTGAATCTTGATGACGTCGTTTTTAACATAAAGCTTAAAAAAATCAGTGCCCCCTCTTATTGGGTTCATGATCAATTGCACAAAAATTTAACACAGCAATGGATCACTATAGGAACGGCAAAATGGACTGGCAAACAAATCGCTTTTGATTTGCCTGGCAATATCAATGCGCTTTAACAAATTTGTACGTAAATCCCCTTCCTTTAGGTCTGGGATATAAGTATGCTTGTATCAATGGCTACATACTGTTCGTGCTGTAAACCGGAAGGAATAGCCGGTTCTGCCAGTGGAGGGAATCTAAGACGGTCATTGGACACAAGTCCATTGTTCCGCATTATCCCTGTGAAGCTGGAAGCTCCGTCCTTTAGGTCGGGGTAATTACCTGCACAGGTGAATTATTCGGTTTTTATTATTGCATCATCATTCCTATCATGATATAAAATGCACGTGCTTTAATTTAATGGCGCATCTTAATAAAAATAATTGAAACCCCTTTGGAGGATATTCTTATGAATAAAATTTTGACTCTTTTAGCTATGGCATTAATGATTGTTGGCTTATCTGGCTGCATGGATGATCCAGATGGTTCACAACAAAAAGTTTCTAGCTCTATCCAGCTGTAAACTGAATTTTTAGCAGTACCAAAAAACCCAGCTAAAAGCTGGGTTTTTTGTTTTCACAGACTTTGCTTTTTTGCAAAAGAAGTGAGAAGTCACCTCCCGCCTCAATCGCCGTACTCACTGTTTGTTTAAGCCGTTATAAGCGGTTTTTAGCGTTCACGTGACCTCTATTCGAGAGCATAAGTTACAACGGGCTAAAATTGGCAGCGGTCACTCAGCAACTGTTCCATGCAGCCGTATCGATTACTAAGTAATGAATCAAAAAATCTGTAGGAGCGGCTTTAGCCGCGATAATCGCGGCTAAAGCCGCTCCTACATCAGGGTTTTTGTTAAAACAGTTATGGGTACCTACTTATCTTCGGCAGTCAGGCTATTTTCTCCAAAACTCCGGTACAAATAGGATAACAATGGAAAATATTTGCACCCGACCCAACAGCATAGCGAATGTGCAGACACCCGTCTGAAAGTCGCTCAGGCTGGCGTAATTGCTCGCAGGTCCTACTTGGTTAAGACCGGGTCCGGCGTTGTTAAAACAGGCGATAATCGCAGAAAAAGCACTTATAAAATCCATGCCGCTCAATAACAGCATGAATACCAGGATGACGATGCTGATGAAATATAAGTAAATAAACCCGGTCACGGAGACAATGATTTTATTGCTTATCACGGTGTCGCCGATTTTCATGGATTTAACCGCAAAGGGATGAATAAACTTGAACAGTTCCAGACGCGCCTGTTTCATCAGGATGATGGTGCGGATCATCCGAATGCCGCCGCCGGTGGAACCGGAAGAGGCTGAAACACAACATAAAAACAACATCCACATCGGCACAAAAATAGGCCATTGATTAAAGTCCTGGCTGGCAAAGCCGCAATCGGTGGCAATGGTGATTAAATTGAACGTTGCATGGCGTAAGGCGGTAAAAAAGTCAGGATAAGTGCCTTCATGCCACAGCACCGATGCCGCCATCAGACAACTACCCAACACTAAAACGAGGAAAGCCCTTGCCTCCCTGTCATCGATATAAGGGTTGAATGAGCGTTTTCTGATAGCCACAAAATGGGTGGCAAAATTGATCGCCGCGAGCAATTGGAAAATGGTTAGTACCACCTCGATGGACAGCGAATTGAAAAATCCGACACTGCTGTCATGGGTGGAAAAACCGCCTAAACTCATCGCAGAAAAAGCATGGCAAATAGCATCGAACCAGCCCATACCTGCAAAGCGTAATGCAACAATGCAAGCCAGAGTGATGCCCGCATAGACTAGCCACAAAGCCTTCGCGGTTTGCGCTATGCGCGGCGGCAAGTCTGATTCCTTGACCGTTCCCGGCGATTCTGCAATATACAACTGCATGCCGCCGATACCCAGAATGGGCAAAATGGCGACCGCAAAAATAATAATGCCCATGCCCGCTATCCAGCATAATTCATGTCGCCACAAATTAATCGACATCGGCAACTGATCAAGACCGCTAAGTATGGTCGCGCCAGTCGTAGTAAGGCCGGAAACAGTCTCAAAATAAGCATCGATAAAGCTGAGCCCAGGTAGGTATATCATCAGTGGCAAGGTGCAAAATACCGGCGTTATTGACCAGGTAATGGCTACCAACAAAAAGCCTGTTTGCCGCGTCACCTTTTTGGGTATGCGTAGCGTCGGAACAAACATTAACGCACCCAACAACAAGGTAATCAAAGATCCCTGAGAAAAAGCAGTCGTGGCACCGTCATCGGCTATGGCGGAGGTCAGCAAACAAGTCGCCATTAAACTGCTGAACCCTATGGTGACTAAACCGAAAATATTGATAATAGTAAAGACGACATTCATGGGCTTAGATTCAAAGCGAAGGGTTTAAAGGAAAGGCTATGGGCTAAGGTTTTTCGCCTTGCGCCTGCCCTTAAATTAAAGGGTCTGAAATTTATTCTCGATGTTGATAACCAGTTTCTTGTCCATCACGAACATCACCACATGATCGCCTTCTTCAAACACTGTGCCGCAGTGTATGGCAATAACCTGTTTGTCGCGGATCAGTGCGCCTATCACTATGCCTTCAGGGAAATTAATAGAGTCCACCCTACGTCCGACCACGGAATTCAGATCGTTGCTTTGGTGTGCAATTGCCTCGATAGCCTCGGCGGTGCCGCCGCAAAGGGAACTGACTTGCGCCACGTCGCCACGACGTACATGTTTTAAAATACTGCCCAGCGTTTCCTGATTAGGCAACACGGCAACATCAATGCCTGTTCCCGGCAATAGTTTGCTGTACGACACATGGTTGAGCAGGCAGATAGCCTTCCGTGCGCCCAAACTTTTCGCCAGCGAGGCGGAAACGATGTTAACGCCGTCATTTTCGGTAATCGCACAGAATAAATCGGTGCTGTCGATAGACTCGTCAAGCAATAGCGCTTCGTCGGCGCAATCGCCAAGCAGCACCACAGTGTGTTGAAGATCATTGGCTATCTTGTTAGCGCGCCGGGGATCTTTTTCAATAATTTTCACCTGATGGTCGCGTTCCAGTGCCAGAGCCAAGCGTTTACCGACATGACCGCCGCCGGCGATGATAATTCGTTTTAACGGAGCTTCCAGCTTGCCCAGTTCTTTCAATACCCCTCGCACTTCTTCGCGTGGTGCCACAAAAAAAACTTCATCACCGGTTTCAATAACGGCTTCACCGTTCACGGTCAGTGGCACACCTTGCCTAAAAATAGCCACCACACGGATTTTACCGCCGACGAGTCGTTCTTTCAGGTGTTTGATTTCTTTACCTGTTAAAGAACCGTCCGCCATTACCTTTACAGAAAAAAGCCGTACTAGGCCGTCAGCAAAATCGGAAATATGCAGTACGCCGGGAAACTCGATTAAATTACGGATAGCCTCCATGACGATTTGTTCCGGGCTGATGACTATATCCACCGGAATGCCGTTCGGGCCGAACAATTGAGGGTTTTTCAGATAATCGACGGCGCGCACCCGCGCAATCGTTTTAGGGCGACTGTACAGCGCATTGATGATTACGCAGGCCAGCATGTTGGTCTCGTCGCTGTCAGTGACCGCAATAATAATATCGGCGGTTCGGGCTCCGGCTTGTTCGAGTACCCTCGGATGTGCAGCGTTACCGGCAACCGTGGCAATATCGAAGCGCTCCTTTAATGCGTCGAGCAACTCTGTCCTGAAATCAACGACCACAATATCGTTTTCCTCGCTTGCCAGAGCTCCGGCAACCGATGAGCCGGTCACGCCCGCACCAAGAATAAGTATTTTCATTTTTGCCCTGCGGTTATTAAAAAATAAAAGCAGGTGAAAGATGAAAGGCGCTTAACCTTGCGCCTTTCGCCTGCATCTTCAATTACATTCTAGCCAATACCGCCGCTACCGTTTCGCCCATGGCCGCCGGTGTTGGGCAGATAGTAACCCCTAGCTCTTTCAGCAGCGCTACCTTTTCTGCAGCGCTTTCGCCCGCCGATGAAATAATCGCACCGGCATGACCCATGCGCCGACCTTCAGGAGCCGTTAACCCGGCGATATAGGCGATGACCGGTTTGGTCATGTGTTCTTTGGCAAACATTCCGGCTTCAACTTCCTGCGGGCCGCCGATTTCACCAATCATCAGCACCACTTTGGTTTCAGGATCCGCTTCGAATTTTTCCAAAATATCACGGTGCGAACTGCCGTTGATAGGATCGCCGCCGATACCGACTGAAGTTGAAATGCCGATGCCCAGGCGTTTCATTTGATCGGCTGCTTCATAGCCCAAGGTGCCTGAACGACCGACGATGCCGACATTGCCTGGAATGTAAATATGTCCCGGCATAATGCCCAGCATGGCGCGTCCCGGACTGATAGTGCCTGCGCAGTTGGGGCCGGTCAGGATCATTCTTTGCGCTGCCGGAAAACGGCGCAGAAAGTTTTTAACCGTCATCATATCCTGCGTAGGAATACCATCGGTGATCGCTACGCAATATTTGATGCCCGCATCGGCTGCTTCCATGATGGAGTCGGCGGCAAAGGCGGGGGGGACAAAGATAATGCTGGCTTCGGCACCCACTTGGCGTACCGCTTCTTTGACGGTATTAAAAACCGGCAAACCTAAGTGGGTTTGGCCGCCTTTGCCGGGCGTGATGCCGCCGACCACGTTAGAGCCGTAGTTGATCATGTCCTGGGCGTGAAAGCTGCCGATTTTTCCGGTAAAGCCTTGGATAATAATACGTGTTGTTTCGTCGATTAAAATAGCCATGTTATGCTCCCTGAGCCGCTTCTTTTGCAACCACTTCATTGCGTGCCTGCACCGCTTTTTCAGCCGCTTCGGCCAAGGTTTCTGCGGTAATAATCGGCAAGCCGCTGGCTGCAATAATGCGGCGGCCTTCTTCGACATTAGTGCCCGACAGTCTGACGATCAACGGTATTTTCATGTCGATTTTTCTGACCGCCTCAACAACGCCTTCGGCAATCCAGTCGCAACGGTTGATACCGGCAAAAATATTAACCAGCATGGCTTTTACGCCCTTGTCGGCCAGAACCAAACGAAAGGCTTTTTCGGTACGTTCAGCCGATGCGCCGCCGCCTACGTCGAGGAAGTTGGCAGGCTCGCCACCGGCTAGTTTAATCATGTCCATGGTCGCCATTGCCAAACCGGCGCCGTTAATCATGCAGCCGATATCGCCACCCAGGCCGACATAGCTTAAACCGCGGTCGGCAGCCGCCATTTCACGGGGATCTTCCTGGGTTTTATCGCGCAATTCGGAAATTTTTTGCTGACGGAACAGAGCGTTGTCATCGAAGGCCATTTTGGCGTCCAGGGCGACCAGTTCGCCGCTACGCGTAACCACCAGCGGATTTATTTCCAACATGCTGACATCGAGTTCACGCAGAGCGCGGTAACAACCTCGGATGGTTTTAACCGCATGACTCATTAATTCAGGATCCAAACCCAGTGCAAAGGCCATTTCGCGCGCCTGAAAATCTTGTAGACCTACGGCCGGTTCGATATAGATTTTGGTAATGGCGTCGGGATTGTTTTCGGCTAGTTCCTCGATTTCCATGCCGCCTTGCGCGGAACCGACCATCACAATACGCTCTGAACTACGGTCGACCAGAAAACAGAAATACATCTCCTTGACGATGTCGGTTCCGGCTTCAATATACAACCGGCCGCACACTTTACCGGCCGGGCCAGTTTGATGGGTGACCAGCCGTTTACCCAGCAACGCTTCTGCCGCCGCTTCAACTTCATCGTGGGTTTTGCAGATTTTAATGCCGCCCGCTTTACCGCGTGCGCCGGAGTGGATCTGTGCTTTGACCGCCCAAAGGTGCCCGCCAATGTCTCTGGCGCGTTGCACGGCTTCTTCCGGACTGTAGGCCATGCCGCCTTCAGCGATTTTAACGCCGTAACCGCTTAAAATTTCTTTCGCTTGATACTCATGAATATCCACAGCATCTCCTGTTATTGAATTGCGTAGGCCGGGCTAGCGTAGCGTATCCCGGCATTGTTCTATTGGGTTTTTGCTGCAATCGCTTCGGCAGCCCGAACCACATTGCTGGCCATTTTTTCCGATGCGGCGTCGATTAAACGACCATCCAATGCGGCAGCGCCTTTGCCTTGAGCGGCCGCTTCCTTCAAAGCAGCTAGTATGCGTTTTGCCTTGTCGACTTCCGACGCAGGCGGGGTGAATATTTCATTGGCTAATGACACCTGTGACGGGTGTATCGCCCATTTGCCTTCACAGCCTAAAGCCGCTGCGCGTCTTCCGGCCATTTTGTAGCCTTCGGGATCTTTAATATCCCCGAAAGGCCCGTCGATAGGACGCAAGCCATAGGCGCGGCAGGCAACGGTCATTCGGCTGATCGCAAAATGCCATTGGTCGCCGGGGTAATCGGGATTCAAACCACCGATGTTGGTGGTTCTGGCGCGGTTGCTGGCTGCGTAATCGGCCACCCCGAAATGCAAGGCTTCAAGACGGCCTGATGCGCCGTTGCGGGCAATATCTTCAACATTAGCCATGCCCAGTGCGGTTTCAATTAAAGCCTCAATGCCGATCTTGTTTTTCAGTCCCTGCTGCATTTCCAGCTGGTTAAGCATCGCTTCAACCATATAAACATCGGCATAAACGCCCACTTTAGGGATCAACACCGTATCCAGCTTTGCGCCGCACTGTTCGACCAAATCCACTACATCGCGCACCATGTACTGGGTATCCAGGCCGTTAATGCGCACTGAAATAGTTACGCCGTGCCCTTTCCAGTCCAGATCATTAATCGCTTCGATAACGTTCTTTCTGGCTTGTAATTTGTCATCAGGAGCAACAGCGTCCTCAAGATCCAGAAAAATAAAATCAGCGCCACTTTTCATCGCTTTTTCAAACATTTCAGGGCTAGACCCCGGAACGGCTAATTCACAGCGTTGAACTCGTTGAACTGACGCTGCATATAAGGTGTGGCTCATTGATACTTTCCTAATTTCATTATTGTAAATCGTGTAGGCTAAACCCGACCTGCGCGGCATAAACCGAACATAAATTAACCACACATTTTACTTCCAGAGGTCTTAAAGTCAATTTTTCTTGCCGTGAGCGAAGCCGAACGGTCGGCTCAGGGCTTAATCTAGTCTTGCCGATTTTTAGCGGCTATGTCATTATTACTGGTTTTTGGACGTTAGCTTTTTCAATATCCAAGTCAATTATCGCGGCTAAAGCCGCTCCTACACTTATAAGAGGCAATGCAATGGCTGGTCGTAACCACCTATATATTCCTGGCCCTACCAATGTGCCAAATGAAATCATGAACGCTATGCATATCAGCATGGAAGACCATCGTTCTCCCGTGTTCCCTAAGCTGCTGACACCTCTTTTACAAGATCTGAAAAAAATCTTTAAAACAGAGACCGGGCAAGCGTTTATTTTTCCTGCCACCGGTACCGCAGGCTGGGAAGTTGCGTTGACCAACACCTTAAATCCGGGCGACAAAGTTTTAATTTATCGATTTGGTCAATTCAGCCATTTATGGGCTGAAATGGCTAAACGCTTAGGCTTCGATGTTGAAATTCATCAAGAAGTCTGGGGCAAAGGCATTCCGCTGGATAGAATAGAAGCCCGTTTAAACGAAGACACTCAGCACGAAATCAAGGCCGTTTTAGCGACGCATAACGAAACCGCTACCGGTGTCACCAGCGATATTGGCGGTGTGCGCAAAGCCATGAACGCGGCCAATCACCCCGCATTATTATTCGTTGACGGCGTCAGTTCCATTGCCAGCCTGGACTTCCGTATGGACGAATGGGGCGTTGACGGTGCAATCAGCGGCTCGCAAAAAGGTTTCATGATGCCCGCAGGCGGCGCATTTTTGGCATTCAGCCAAAAAGCTTTAAAAGCGACCGAAACATCGACTTATCCGCGTTGCTTTTTGGATTTAAAAGACCAGATCGCCACCAATAAAGATGGCTACACGCCCTATACACCGGCGCTGCCTATCTTATACGGCTTGCGCAAAGCGTTGGACATGTTGCTCGAAGAAGGCCTGGAGAATGTTTTCGCACGTCATCACCGTCTAGCCGAAGGCGTTCGTAAAGCCGTTGCCGCTTGGGGATTGACTCTATGCGCACAGCCTGGCTTTGAATCGGATACAGTGACTGCGATTGTAGTACCCGCCGATAAAGACGCCAAAGATGTGATCAGCACCGCTTTTAGCAAATACGATATTTCCTTAGGTGCAGGCTTATCCGAACTTGCCGGAAAAGCATTCCGTATCGGCCACGTCGGCGATATGAACGACGTTTCGATGCTGGGCTGTATCGCTGGCGTTGAAATGGCGTTGCTGGACAACGGCTTTGATTTCAAACCG
>JBCKWP010000037.1:0-14650 GCA_038922455.1 Methylobacter sp.
ATAGAAGTAAAAGCGCGAATAAATTCGCGCCCACAGCATTCAAACATAACTATTAACTGCGTTCCCACACAGGGCATGGGAACGCGGTAAGTTTTTATATTTTGATTGCCCATCACCCTATCTGCCCATCGACAATACGAATTTTCCGCCTCGCCCGATCGCCTAAACTTTGATCATGGGTGATAATCATCAACGTTACGCCTTGCCGGTTAAGCCCTTCCAGCAACTCGATAATTTCCTTGCCGGACTTGCTATCCAGATTGCCGGTCGGCTCATCTGCCAATAAGATTGAAGGGCGCATGATCATGGCTCTGGCAATAGCGACACGCTGCAACTGTCCGCCGGAAAGCTGATCCGGTCTGTGCTCGGCCCGATCTTGCAGACTGACCGAGGCCAGCGCCTGTTGCACCCGCTGTTTGCGCTCATTGACCGCCACACCTGCCAGTATCATCGGTATTTCGATGTTTTCAGCAGCCGACAAACGCGGAATCAAATGAAAAAACTGGAACACAAAGCCAATATTTTCGCGGCGAACCTTAGCCAGTTCATCATCGCTAAGCTGCGTGACCGGCTGATCGTTTAACAAATACCTGCCTGAGCTAGGCTGGTCAAGCAAGGCTATTACATTCAATAAAGTCGATTTTCCGGAACCCGACGGCCCCATCACCGACACATATTCGCCTTTATCGATGATGACATTAATGTCATTCAACGCATGGACGGTTTGCTCGCCAACCTGGAAATAGCGGTGGATATGTTCCAGCCGAATCATTTTTTCACGCGGGCATGAGCGCCTGCAACCACGCCTTCCTGCCCTACCGACAACACCACTTTATCGCCGACATTCAGACCCGACAGCACTTCCACAGTGTTCCAGTTAACCAACCCCGGTTTAAAGCTGCGCTCCTCCAACAAGCCATCCGCCCGTATCAGCAACACCTTGCTATTTTCCAGTACCGCCTCGGCAGGCACACGTAGCGCCTGGGGTTTGCTGGATAGCAAGACTTCAATGTCGGCGCTGTAGCCGGGTAGTAAGCCAGCTATATCTTTGGGGTCGGTCAATTTAACTTCAATCTCGACGGTGCGCGCCTGCTTTTCTTTTTCCAACACATAGGGAGCGATGCGACTGACCGTGCCGGAGCAGCGTTTTTCGGCAAAGGCATCCAACGACACACAGGCGGACATGCCGGTTTTTATCTGCGGCGCATCCACCTCATCTATCGGCGCAGACACATACAAGCAGCTGACATCCAGCAAATCAATAGCCGGTAAAGTCGGAATGCCGGGCGGCGACGGCGTTATAAACTCGCCCAGTTCAGCATTGATTTCAGCCACCGTGCCGTCGAAAGGCGCGACAATCAGCGTGCGTTCGACAGCCGCCTGAACCGCATCGCGGTTGGCTTGGCTAACGGCAATCGCTTCAAGCGCGGCATTGCAGGAAGCCTGCTTAGCACGTGCGCCGGTCGCCTTAATATCGACTTGCTCATCCGAAACGATATGATTGAATTTTTGCAAACGCGTCAAGCGATCGGCCTCGCGTTCAGCACCAGCGCCCAGCTGGCAGGCTTGTTCGGCCAAGGCCCGGTTAGCCCTGATCTGGGCTTCCTGCAATTTAACCTGCGCTTTCAGATCCTTATTCCAGACCTCAAGCAGCAACTGGTTTTGCTTGACGCTGTCGCCTTCTTTGACATGCAGCATCGCAACCTGCCCGCCTGTTGCCGGTGCCAGATAAGCGCGCCGACAAGCTTTAATCGTACCGACGCGAGTATTGGATGCCGTCGCCTTCACCTCGCCTTGTTCAAGCGTGGCTATTTGAACTTCAATCAATTTCGGCTGTTTAGTAAAAACATAAACCGCAACCAGCAGCGCAAGGCCGATGATGATAGAGAGTGGTTTTTTGCCCAGTGGAATCATATTGTTAAGTGGCGAAAGTCGTTTACATTGGCGCATATAATAAACCCAATCATCTCAAGCCGGCGATTAACTGAGCTTATGCAAGTCCCACGATGGGTATGGAGAATGGAATTTATAGTCTTATAGTAGGCATATTACTGCGCTGATTACCCAGTAAAAATGTGCTTAACAGTGCGTTGAACCGAGTTAATTTATGTAATCTTCGCAAAAGTTATGATAAAGTCCACATCGTCATGTAACTCATTAATTAGGCCTAATATCTAAGCAGTTGCAGACTTAAATTATAATAACAACAACGAGGCTTGCATTACATGAAATCATTAAAAAGCTCTGCCCTAGCTACTGCATTGGCACTTTCTTTAGGATTCTTTTCGACGCCTACTTTTGCTGTCTGTTTGGGTATGGCATGTATGTACAACAAGATGACCCCCCTTGAAGGGATTGATGCTACTTTAGGTCAAATTGAAGAAGCATTGAAATCTATTCAATTAAGAAACAGCGGTGACGCTGCAAAAACCGGCAAAGAGGGTGACGAAATCATCATAACCATGATCAAAGATGCATTAAAGTTAAGTAAGGAAATTAATGCTAATGATAAACTTGACCGTAATCGTAACCGTGCGAATGGCTATTTGAAAGAATCTCGAAAAGCAATAGAAAATGGTGACTTGGCAAAAGCAACAGAAGACCTAAAAGAAGCTGAGAAACGTTTTGCCGAGCTTAAAGGCATGATCGACTTAACTCAAGCCGATAGAGTATCGCAACAGACTAACCTGCTAAACCGTATTATGGACACGCAAGATAAAGCAGCTGGCGCCCGTAAATAATACCGTTACACCTTAGGTGAGTTCCTGCAAAAAACACACCCCACTGACGGGTCTTTTTGCCCATCTACTGCGTTGCAAAAATAGTTGCATAGCTCGCTATGCGCCCATTTTTGCGCCTTGTAGCTGAACAAAAATCCTGCATCATTGGGGTATATTTATTCTTGGAAAGCACCTAAGCGCTCACATCCCTAGCAAGCAGGACTGGCATTGGCAGTCCTGCGCGAATTATATCGGCTAGCTAATCCCACCGACGCTTTACGTAGGCGACTAGTATCGGTGATGCTGACGAAGAACGAGGCGCATCAATCACGAACGGTGCGCTTCGTTCCTCGGCAGGTAGTGGGTTAAACCTGTAATTTAGCATGAATATCCAAGCCAAATTCGAGCTTGTTAATCAACAATCTTATAACACGGCACATATTTCTTCCCCGGCAACTTCATGCGGTGTTGCGCAACAAACGAGGCCAGCAAGGAATCCATTAACGCCATGACGTCTGCATCGCCGCAAATTTCGAAATGGCCGTATTGTTCGATGGCGCGGATACCGTCGTCTTTAACGTTACCTGCCACGATACCGGAGAACACGCGGCGCAGGTTGGCGGCGAGCTGATGGTTTTCCTGCTCTTTATGCAAGGCCAGGTTTCTCATGTTTTCATGGGTGGGTACAAACGGTTGTTGAAACACATGATCAATCTTAAGCAGCCAGTTGAAATAATAGGCATCACCGTTTTCTTTACGGAACTGGCGTACTTTCTGGATGCCCGCCTGCATTTCCCGGGCGACCTGTTCGGGATCATCGATGATGATTTGGTATCGCTGCTGGGCCGATTCGCCCAAGGTGCCGGCAATAAATCGGTCGATTTCCTTGAAATAATCCTCAGAACAGGCGGGACCGGTAAATATCAGCGGAAACGGCATGTCCTTATTGTCGGGATGCAGCAAAATACCCAGGATATAAAGTATTTCCTCCGCTGTGCCCGCGCCGCCGGGAAATACCACGATGCCATGCCCGGTACGGACAAACGCCTCCAGGCGTTTTTCAATATCCGGCAGGATCACTAGATCATTGACAATCGGGTTGGGCGATTCGGCGGCGATAATGCCGGGTTCCGTTATCCCTAGATACTGGCCGTTTTTTATCCGCTGCTTGGCATGGCCGATGGTCGCCCCTTTCATCGGGCCTTTCATCGCACCCGGCCCGCAACCGGTGCAAATATCCAGGCCGCGCAGCCCCATCTCATGACCGACGGTCTTGGTGTAATCGTATTCCTTGCGGCTGATTGAATGTCCGCCCCAGCACACCACCAGCTTCGGCTGGGTCATTGGACGCAGGATATTGGCATTGCGCAAGATGTGAAACACGGCGCTGCTGATGCCATCCGAACTTTCCAGATCGAACCTCGGGTTATTATTGATCTCATCGCTGACGTAAATAATGTCGCGCAGCACCGCAAACAGGTGCTCATTGATGCCTCTGATCATTTTCCCGTCAACAAAGGCATGGGCGGGAGCCGACTTAACATCCAGCTTAATGCCGCGCTGCTCCTGGACAACGTATATATCAAAATCGGCATAGCGTTCCAACAATTCCTTGCCATCATCCATGGTGCTGCCGCAATTTAATACGGCAAGCGAACAATTACGAAACAACCGGTACAATCCGCCCTGGCTGGCATCCAGCAGTTTGCTTACTTCGGCCTTGGACAGCACGTCCAAACGGCCTTCCGGGGTGATGCGTGCGTCAATTACGGGGTATTTCATGAGTTTCCTTTTAGTTGTCCGTGTGATTATCGGCTGTATTTAGCGGCAAACACACTATTTTCTATTCATTCGGCATTCAGCGATTTACCGTTATTCTTTAGTCCGTGTTAACTTTCGCGGACTATTAAAATGAATTCGATCGCAAAAAAAATGCTGCTCGTCGTTTTTATGCTGCCCAGTGCTTGCGCCCATTATCCGCAGCACTATGCGTATTATCCCGGCAATAGCGGTTACACCATTATGCACAGAAACTACTACGGTGAAAGGCCGGATTATTATAGTAATGGCTACTTTCCGCATCATCACCATCACGATCAATACCGTGAGCAGTCTCACTGGGGCAATGGTTATCCAAGACGCCATCACAACAGAGACCATGATTAGCAGTTTATCGATCCATAAGCTCTTACAAGCACTCGCTTCTAAAGTTTCAATGGCTATACTTGAGATTAGCCCCTATAATGCACAACCTAAGTAGCCAGTATCTCGCACAAATGCGAAACGCTACTTAGACTTTGCATGTTATTCAGCACTTTTCAGAAATTCCATTCGCTTTTCTCTTTAAAATTGCCCGGCATGATTTTCACTCAAACATTTTTCATTGATTTATATAGGTAATTTTATGGCAACAGGTACTGTTAAGTGGTTTAACGAGTCTAAAGGTTTTGGTTTTATTTCGCCTAGCGATGGTAGCGCAGACGTGTTTGTACACTTCTCTGCAATCGCAAGCGACGGCGGTTACCGCACACTGGCTGAAGGCCAAGCAGTTAAATACGATGTAGAATCAGGTCCTAAAGGCCCACAAGCATCACAAGTAAGCGCAGCTTAAACCCCACTTACGTTCAAACACCCATCCCCGCTGTCGATAGACGCGGGGATGTGGCATAACCGGTCAATCCGGCCCATCAACTCACCCCCTAATTTAGGACATGTCTTTTGAAACGAATTTTTGTAGGAAACTTACCTAGCGAAGCCACTGAAGAAACTGTACAGGCTTTATTTTCCGAATACGGAAAAGTCCGCTCCATTCAACTTATTTCCGATATATTTAGCGGAAAATGCCGGGGCTTCGGCTTTATCGGCATGGAAGGCCACGAAGCAAGAGCTGCAATAGCCGCGCTAGACGGCAATCTGTATTGCGGAAAACCGTTAAAAGTTAAATTTGAAGATACAACTGCCGGTAAAAATGGCAGACGCAATTGAAACATTAACCGCACAATCCCACTATCTTCCCCGATGACTCAACTGCCTTATCCGCAGCATGCTGAGGGAATATAGCTGAGCTATCTGGGCGACCTACGTACCGGTCGCCCCAGAAGTCTAACAATCAAAGCATTCTTTCCTCCACTCAAAAATATCGCTGATTTTTTTGAGACTTCCTAGTATTATCCTGAACAAATCGTAACCATTCAGCGACTACGAATTTGACTCAATAAGCACGGACAAAATCGATATTTTTCATAAGCGATTAATTCCGTTAATTCCGGCTATTTTCAACAAATAAAGCTTGACAACAAATACCCAGTCCAGGCTTTTCCACAGGCGCATGCAATGTTCTTTTTTTTCAGTGACCTAGCCAAAAGACCTCGCTTCACCTATAAAACAACCTTAATAACATTCGCTTTACTTGCGCTAAGTAATTGATAGTTAGAATCATTAATACACATGATTTTATACTGACCACAATCTGGACGATCTAACAGAAAAGCTTAAGGAGTGGATGGTTAGGCCATTTGTGTTCAGTTTACGCACAGAGTTATCCACAGAAAATGTGGATAACTCTGACTTATAAAACGATGCCTGAATTGGGTCAATTCCGGCTAAATGTCCCAGATTTTTTGCCTTACCTCATAAAAGAAGCAAAGTAAGCCTTAGGTGATTTCCTGCAAAAAACACACCCAACTGACTGGTCTTTTTGCCCATCTACTGCGTTGCAAAAATAGTTGCATAGCTCGCTATGCGCCCATTTTTGCGCCTTGTAGCTGAACAAAAATCCTGCGTCATTTGGGTATGTTTATTCTTGGAAAGCACCTTATGTCCCAGCGAGCGTATCCGGCGACAACTACCTTATTGCTGAAACCCTGTGACCCCGCCACCCGTAATAAGCGATGTAGCCATAGCAAAGCACCGGAATAAAAAACGCCTGCTGAATGCCGATCCGGTCAGCGAACAGCCCTTGCACAACAGGAAGAACAGCGCCGCCGACTATCGCTGCGCATAAAATCCCTGACCCCTGGCCGGTGTGCTGACCCAAGCCGGTAAGCGCGAGCGAAAAGAGGGTCGGAAACATGATGGAGTTAAACAACCCGACCGCCAGAATGGCCCACATCGCAACCTGGCCGCTACCGATCATGGCCACTAAAACCAAAAGCGACGCCGTTAACGCATTAAAGGTGAGCATTTTTCCGGGCTGAATTTTTTGCATGACTGCCGCGCCGACAAATCGCCCGACCATAGCGCCGCCCCAATAAAACGACACGTACTTTCCTGCGTCTTGTTCAGCCAATCCGGCAATGGAAGGTTCGCCCAGAAAGTTGATCAGAAAACTGCCTATCGACACCTCGCCGCCGACATAAACAAAAATACCGATTGCGCCTAATACCAGATGTTTATAGCCCCAGGCGCTAGTATGAACACCCTCTTCAGCGCCTGAAACACCTGCTTTGGTAACTTTAATGTCGGGTAATTTGATCAGCGTAAAAATGATAGCCACACAAAATAAAACCGCAGCCAGCAACAGATAAGGGTTTTGTACTGCGGCCGCCTGTGCCGCTTGATACGCCGATAATTCGTCGGCATTAAGTAGCTTCATTTCGTCCGCCGTTTTAACGGCAGTGGCAAGGATGAATAATACGCCAAGATAAGGGCCGATAGTCGTACCCAGCGAGTTAAACGCCTGGGTCATCGTTAATCGACTGGAAGCGGTTTCCGGTTTGCCTAAAATAGTGACGTAGGGATTTGCGGCAACCTGCAGCAAGCTAATGCCGGATGCCAACACAAAAAACGCCGCCAGAAATAACGGGTAGGAATGTAAGCTTGCGGCCGGATAAAACAGTAAACAGCCAATGCCCGCTATGGCTAATCCGGCAATGATGCCGCCTTTGTAATCGATTTTCTCGACCCAATAGCCGCTTGGGACTGAAACGACAAAATAGGCGGTAAAAAAGCAAAATTGAATCAACATGGCTTCGGTGTAATTTAAGGTAAACACCGATTTCAAATGAGGAATTAAAATATCATTCAAACTGGTTATAAATCCCCAGATAAAAAACAGCGAAGTCAATATTGTCAATGAGCCTAAATAGGCGTTTTTATAGGGTTTGATTGTCGTGTCAGTTACATTGATCATCGTTTTATTTCACATTTTTAAAGCACTATTTTGTCACGGTAAAACCAACCATTTCATCACCCACCATCACTTTGAAATCCCCCTGCTCCACAATCCGCTTAAGATCAACACCAATAAATGACAAGTCATGCGGCGTTAAGGCAAAGCTTAGGTTTTCAGACTGCCCAGGAGCAAGCTCGACTTTTTTAAACGCCTTGAGCTGTTTATTCGGACGGGTCACCGAAGCTGCCACATCGTTGATATAAACCAATACGGTTTCCTTGCCTTTTAACGCGCCGGTGTTTTTGACATTAACGCTGACGGTGACATTGTCGCCCATGCTGATTTTGTCTTTTTCTACCTTCAAGCCGCTGGTTGCAAAAGTGGTATAGCTCAAGCCATGCCCGAACGGATACAGCGGATTATAAATATTCGACTCAAAGGATTCTATGGGCTTGTAATCATAAGGCGTAATGCCGTTGGTATTCCTCGGATAGGAAATAGGCAGCTTGCCATTGGGGTTGTAGTCGCCGTACAAAATATCGGCAATGGCCTCGCCTCCCTCCATGCCCGGCAGAAAGCCCAAAATAACGCCGGAAGCCCGTTCTGCAATCGAGGTGATAATACGCGGACGGCCGCCCAAGGTGACCAGAACCACCGGTTTACCGGTCGAAATCGCGGCATGGGCAAGATCGACCTGAGCCTGATCGAGATTTAACGATTCAATATTACCGACAGTTTCGGTATAAGGCTGCTCGCCCAGACTGAGCAGAATAACGTCGTGATTTTTAGCCTCATCGACAAGTTTTTGAATATCGATAGGCGCATCGAACGAATCGCCGCCAACGTAAGTCACTTTGCCGGTGGATTTTTTCTGTATGGCCTCCAAAACCGTCAGTTTTTCTTGAGGATATAAGGCCTCGGTCGCGCCCTGCCAAGTGATAGTCCAGCCGCCGTTCATCACGCTCAATAAATTGGCGGTGGGCCCGGTCACCAGGATATTGGCGTCTTTTTTTAGCGGCAGGATGTTGTGATCATTTTTGGCTAGGACAATCGATTCCCGCGCCGCCTGACGATTGGTTTCTATGGCCTCTTCTGTGGCGAAATTGCCGTCTACCGGGAGCAACGGCTTAGGTTCGAACAATCCGGCCTGATACTTGACCGTCAATATCCGGGACACCGCTTCATCGATACGGGACATCGGCACTTCGCCGGATTTAACCAATTCGACCAGTAAGTCGTAAAAAGAAAAGTCGAACGGTACCATGCTCATGTCGATACCGGCCATCACTGCGATTTTGACGGCTTCTTTTTCGGAAGCAGCCATCTTGTCGCGGGTATAAAGTCGCTGAATGTCCGCCCAATCCGATACGGTAAAGCCTTTAAAGCCCAGTTCTCCGCGTAAAATCGTGGTCAGATATTGATAGTTGGCGTGTCCCGGAATACCATCGACTTCCGCCGAATTAACCATCACCGTAGGCGACCCGGCTTTTATGCCTGCTTCAAACGTAGGCAGAAAATATTCGCGCAACATCCTTTCGCCGATCCAGGCAGGCGTACGGTCTTTGCCATTAAGCGGATAACTGTAACCCACATAATGCTTCAAACAAGTGGGCGCTTTATCGGCAGCGGAAAAATCATCGCCCTGATGACCTTTAATATATGACGTGCCCATCACCGTCGCCAAATGCACATCTTCGCCGAAGGTTTCCCACAAGCGCGGCCAAAGCGGCTGGCGGCCAATGTCCATCACCGTGGAGAAATTCCATTGCAGACCGGAAGCGCGCACTTCCCTGGCGGTAATTTCGCCTTCCTTGAAAGCCAGTTCTGGATTGAACGTCGCCGCCATGTTAATGGCCTGCGGAAACAGCACCGAGTTTTGCGTGTAACTCGCACCGTGGATAGCATCAATCCCGTAAATGACCGGAATTTTCAAGCGCGTTCTTAGCGCGGCATCCTGCACGGTGCGCGTTAATTGTCGCCATGTCTCAATGGATTGCGCCATGTTATCCGGCGTAAAAGGCGTATTCAAAATGGAACCGACATGGTGCTTTACCACCGCATCCTCCAACTTAGCGGGATCGATTTGACCCTCGGCATTCTGCTCTTTGGGAATGCCGATCACCGAGAAATCGATCTGCGTCATCTGCCCGACTTTTTCTTCAAGCGTCATTTGGGACAGCAAATGTTTAACTTTAATTTCTATTGCTTTGTTTATTTCTTGTGCACTCACAGAACGCCCCGCCATGACCGATAGGATGATAATTAAAATGATAGGTAAGGTTTGCAACATAATAGGCTTCGCGTGTTGATGGTGTAAGGTTCAGGGACCGATTGAGCAATTGTTCAACATAACACCAACGGCATAGCATTAAACCTAAGCCATTTTAAGCGGCACGCCGTTATTTCTACAAAAAAATATAGATCACATCACAATTCGGGCATTGCAGGCTAGCGTTTTTATCCGTAAAAACATATCGTTTGACACACAGTCTCTTACAGCGTAATTTTCAAATTGATCGGCATCTTTTCACTCATTGACAAAACCCTTGCGGAGGGAATATGTATTTCACTAAATCAATATTATCAACGGTGTTTTATGCCTTGGGTTTGCTGGCTCCTGCACTAGCGCTTGCAGATGCTGAGCCTGGCTCATTTCAAGCCGATAAAGAGCGTCAAATAGCCATTGTTCTGGAAAGCGTGCAAATTGCTCAAAAAAATCTAAGCTGTGTGCAAGCCGCTCAAGATCTTGCGGCCTTAAATGCTTGTAATGTGATCGTTAAAAAAGAACCGAAAGCAGAAGCAGCACAGGACTGCGATAAAAAAGCGCCAAAGGTCACAAAAAACAACAAAAAGAAGTAATGTTCGGTTTGTAGAAAAAAAGCACACATTCGAGAGGTGCCGGCGGGTTCGTCCCTCTTGAATGCACGTTAGGTAGCTCGCAAGAAATAATCTACACACGAGACCTTCCAGGTTTTTAAAACCTGGAAGGTCTAACTCGCTTACCGTTCCGCCTTGGTTCTCAAGAAGCGTTATTGATTAGCTTCACGATAGGTGGTTTATTTTTTGCGAGTTACCTTAGTCCGTGTACATAGGTTTACCGTCATTGAGCCGCAACCAGCCTTTCACTATGCGGTAAATAATCCAAATGCCGTTAGCGAAAAGCACAAACCACCCGATAATGAATACCATCGTAATGGCTCCCAACACCCCCCAAAGCACTCCAAACCAAAAAGTCCTGATTTGCCAACGGAAATGGCTCTCCAGAAATGTCCCTGCCACATCGTCCTTCTTGACGTAGTTCATTACGATTGCAATTATGGCGGTGATGCCGACAAAATAAGACGCTGCGTATAGGGCATAAATGACCGTGGTCAGCGTTTTTGCCGACTCTTCGTTTTCTGTGTTGATTATGTTATTCATTGCTGTTTTCGCTTTTGTAAATTATTTTGTTGTATTGCTGATACTGTGGAGAGAATAATATTACACTGGCTTTTAATCTAGCGAAATTAATATCTGCATAGGTAGATAAACGGTTACCTTTTTGACGGGGTGACTAAAATTGCACATCGGAGTTGAATCCGCCTTTTCATTTACCATTCAAGCCTTCAAACCCCATGATTACAAAATACCGTCCATTCGGTTTACTCCTGTTACTGCTCATTGCAATAGGCTGTAGCAAAACCATCACTCAAGCGCCGGATGTGACTTTCACCACTCTTACCGGCCAAAAAATCACGCTCAAAGATTTGCGCGGCAAGCCGGTTATTGTTACATTCTGGGCGACCGACTGCCCGTCCTGCATCCAGGAAATCCCCGACTTAATCGATCTTTATACGCAGTATCATGCATCGGGCCTGGAGATGATTGCCGTCGCCATGTATTACGACCCGCCGAATCATGTCGTCGAACTGACTAAAGCCAAGCAACTGCCCTACAATGTGGCGCTGGATTTGAAATCCGAATTCGCCCATGCGTTTGGCGGCGTGATGTTTACGCCCAGCACGTTTTTGATCGCCCCGGACGGCTCGGTGATCAAAAAAGAAATCGGCCTTTTTGACTTGGCAAACATGAAAACAACTATCGAATCACTACTCAAAGGCTAGCCCATGCTCTGGTTAAAAGCGTTACACCTGATTTTTATGGTCACCTGGTTTGCCGGTCTGTTTTACCTGCCGCGCCTGTATGTTTATCACGCAATGAGCACTGATGAGATCAGCAACGAACGCTTTAAGGTGATGGAGCGCAAGCTGTTCTTCGGCATTATGACGCCGGGCATGATAGCGACTTTGCTATTCGGCATCTGGATGCTGGTTGGTTACGACTGGACTGTTTATGCCCATGCCGGTTGGCTGCATGCCAAGTTGGCACTGCTGGTATTGACGCTGGTTTATCACTATTTTTGCTATCTGTGGCTGCTTGATTTTAAACATGACCGCAACCAACGTAGCCATGTCTTTTATCGCTGGATGAATGAAGTGCCGGTTTTGTTTCTGGTCGGCATTATCATTCTGGCGGTTGTTAAGCCTTTTTGATTCGATAATGCTTTACAATATAGCGTCCGCATTTTAGAGCATCTGCTAGAAATCACTTTACCAATGGAGTTTAAGCCATGATGACATTAGAACTCGACGACGAAACAGCGCGTTTACTTGATCAGTTGACTCAGCGCGAACATTTAGACCCGGCGCAATTAGTCAAGCAAGCCCTTGCCGATTATCTTGGCATCTTGCAAACCACTCGTGCCGGAAAGAAAGAGCTTATGTCCGACATCATTGCCACACTTCCCAGATTACCCTCATTGACAGGCGAGCCATTGGCAATCCAAAAGGCGCTACGCGATGAATGGGATTAGCTATTTGCTCGATACCAATATCATTATTGGTATGTACCAGAAAAGTGCCGAGGTTATAGGCTTAATGCAAGACAAACAAATTAGCATAAGCCAATGTGCCTATAGCGGCATTACCCGCATGGAGTTGCTCAGTTTTTCCGGTATAACCGAAAACGAAGAACAGGCGATTAAAAGCCTGCTGGATAGAATGGTGCATCTGAGCATTTCCCCTATCATTGAAGAGCTGACTATTCAATTTAGGCGCAAACATCAAACAAAATTACCCGATGCCATTATTGCTGCAACAGCAAAAGCCCATACTATTGAGCTACTGACGCTCGACAAGAAATTGCCTTCCAAATTATAAATTAACAACATGAATCTATCCGACTTCACCCTCAGCGCCTATATTCCCAGTCTCTCTGGCGGTTTATTGATTGGCCTAGCCGCAGCAATGTTTGTGCTGCTTAATGGCCGGATTGCCGGTATCAGTGGGATTTTGGGCGGACTGCTCCAGGCCGATAAAGGGGACAAAATCTGGCGCGTGTTGTTTTTGCTCGGCATGGTCGCCGCGCCTTTTGTTTATCGAATGGCCTTTACCCTACCCGCTGTGACAATTGAAGCAGGAACCGTGCAATTGATCATTGCCGGTTTGCTGGTTGGCATCGGCACCCGCTATGCGTCAGGCTGCACCAGCGGCCACGGTGTTTGCGGCATTTCTCGCGGCTCGATACGCTCCGTCGCCGCAACATTGACCTTCATGATGGCTGGTTTTATTACCGTCTATCTGACTCGACATTTACTGGGGCTTTAATTATGTTGAATATGAATGCCTTTTTCGTTGGCTTGTTATTTGCTCTGGGCCTGATCATCTCCGGCATGACCGATCCTGCGAAAGTCATCGCTTTTCTGGATTTAGCGGGCGATTGGAATCCGGCTTTAGCATTCGTGATGGGAGGCGCTATCCTGATTGGCGCTAGCGCTTTTACTATCGCTAAAAAACGTCAGCGCAGCCTGCTGGGAGCGCCGATGCAACTACCTGCCGCAACCCAGTTGGATAAGCGCTTAGTATTGGGTAGCTTGGTTTTTGGCATTGGCTGGGGGATTGCCGGATTTTGCCCCGGCCCGGCAATTGTCAGTGCAGCCGCAGGACAACCTAAAGCATGGATATTCGTTGCGGCGATGCTGGCCGGAATGGCTCTGTACAGCATAATCGAACAACGCGAAAAATGAGTTTCTCTTATCGTAGGGAGTGCCATGCGTGCCTAAGCTATCAAGGCATCTACGCTTCTAATAATCATCACTCTATTGACGAACATCATGAGTAATCGCCCCGTTGTACTCTCGTTTTCCGGCCATGATCCCAGCGGAGGCGCTGGGGTTCAAGCCGACATTGAAACCTTGGTCAGCCATCGCTGCCATGCCGCCAGTGTCATCACCGCCTTAACCGAGCAGGACACCCGGAATGTCAAAAAGCTGATCCCACAAAGCCCGGAAGCCATTATCAGCCAGGCCGAAACTTTATTGGACGACCTGGCGGTTAAGGCTTTTAAAATCGGTTTAATCGGTCATCACGAAACCGCCGCCGCCATTCATGCGATATTAAAACAGCACCCGCATATCCCGGTGATCCTGGACCCAGTGCTGGCGGCAGGCGGCGGTGCAGAACTGTCAAACAATCGACTCATTGCCGCTATTGTCGAGTTGCTACTGCCCTGCACTACCGTGTTGACGCCGAACAGCGAAGAAGCCCGCAAACTGACCGGGCTGGAAAGCCTTAACGACTGCGGCTTAGCTTTGCTGGAAAAAGGCTGTGCCACTGTGCTGATTACCGGTAGCCATGAAGACACGCCTTCGGTCAGCAATCAGCTGTTCCATGATCATCGCTACTGGGAAACCTACACCTGGGACAGATTGCCGTTCAGCTATCACGGCTCCGGTTGTACGCTGGCTTCGAGTATTGCCGCATTGATAGCGCATGGCCTG